>CAZPTC010000040.1:0-13062 GCA_964589455.1 uncultured Desulfovibrionaceae bacterium
GAGAAGGAAAAGCGTTATGGAATTATAATCTGCATGATAATTTGCGTTATAATTTCTATAGTATGGGAAACAAATGGGGCAGTAAGAAAAACAAACATGCCCCATGAGAAAGTTTTTTTGGGCGAGGGGGAGGGAGTATTGAGGGAGGGGGAGTACCTTTTTTGTTCACAAAAAAGGTATCTCCCCCTCCCTTAATTTTTTTCCTACTGCACAGTCAGCATCAAGAACCTTTTTTTGCCAAGGCGCACAATATATTCGCCCTGTGGCAGGGGGGTGGTGGGGTCAGAGACTTTTTCCTGGTTAATGCTAAGGGAGCCGGAGGCAATAAGGCGCTTGGCTTCCCCGCGGGAGGCAGCAAGGCCGCTTTCTGCCAGGAAAACAGCGGGGGAGCTGGCCTCGCCATGTTTGCAGAAGAAGCTTGGGGTATCATCTGGCACGGCACCGGTATTTTTGGCAAAGGTGGCGTTAAAGGCTTCATAAGCGGCTTTTGCGGCATCTGCCCCGTGGTAGCGGGTAACAATTTCCATAGCCAGGGCTTCTTTGGCGGCTTTTGGGTGCAGGGTTGTGGCGGCTACTTCTGCCTTCATGCTGGCAATTTCTTCTAAAGATTTATTGGAAAGCAGCTCGTAATAGCGCCACATAAGGTCATCAGAAATGGACATGGTTTTGCCAAACTGGTCAGTGGGGCTTTCGTCAATGCCAATGTAATTGCCGTACGACTTAGACATTTTGCGCACGCCGTCCAAACCTTCTAAAAGGGGCATGGTAAGCACGCACTGGGATTCTTGCCCGTAGTGGGTTTGCAGGGTGCGACCCATAAGAAGGTTAAAGGTTTGGTCTGTGCCGCCCATTTCCACATCTGTTTTCAGGGCAATGGAGTCGTAGGCCTGCATAAGGGGGTAGAAAAATTCATGTATGGCAATGGGGCGTTCTTCTTTGTAGCGCTTGGCAAAGTCGTCTCGCTCCATCATGCGGGCCACTGTGCAGCGGGAGGCAAGGCGAATAATATCTTCAAAGGTAAGCTGGCCAAGCCAGCGGGAATTGAAGTCTACCTTGGTTTTTTCTGGGTCAAGAATTTTGAATACCTGGCGCTTGTAAGTTTCCGCATTGGCGTTAATTTGCTCGCGTGAGAGGGCAGGGCGGGTTTCTGAGCGGCCGGATGGGTCGCCAATAAGGCCGGTATAGTCCCCAATAAGAAATACTACCTCATGCCCCAGTTCTTGGAAGTGGCGCATTTTGTGCATAACCACTGTATGGCCAAGGTGCAGGTCTGGGGCTGTAGGGTCAAAACCCACTTTAATTTGCAAGGGTTTATCGCGCATAAGTTTTTTGCGCAAATCTTCTTCGCTGATAAGGTCGGCAATGCCGCGGCGTATTATTTTTATCTGCTCATCGATAGATTTCATAGGGGGGAGCTCTCAGGATATTTCATGGGGAAAAAGGTAAGTCCCAAGCGGTGGGTAATAAAAGGGCTACCTGTAAAGGCGCTTACAGGTAGCCCTGGCTAAGTAAAGGACACAGTATTAACCCATGTGTGTTCTTGAAAGCGGTAAAGGGAGAGAAAACCACAGGGTCAACTGAAGGTGCGTGGCACCTACGTTTACTTTACTGCTTCCTTCAAATTCTTGCCGGGGGTAAACTTCACTACCTTGCAGGCGGCAATGTTAATTTCTTTGCCTGTGCGAGGGTTGCGACCTTTGCGGGGGGCACGGTCGGTGACTTTGAAGCTACCAAAGCCGGTAAGTGTAATGGAATCGCCAGAGGCGAGACATTCAGTAAGAGCTTCAATTGTGGCGTCCAATGCTGCTTCAGATTTTGCTTTGGTGGGCAAACCAGACTTTGCGTGAATCTTCTCAACCAGATCAGCTTTGGTCATGCGATACTCCTGGGTTAATAATTTGCGCCTTTCGGCGTAGAAGATTTGTAGAGCGTGTGAAAATGAAAGTCAACTATAAAAAGTCTCCTTTTTTGGGAAAAAAAGAGTTTTCTTAGAAAGAGTAACTTTTTTAGCCTTGCATAGCCTCTGGGAAAAGCTGTGCGGCCATTTCACGCAGTTTGTATTTTTGTATTTTTCCACTTGCAGTCATGGGGAAGGCTTCTATTTCTGCCACATAACGCGGAATTTTATACCAGGCAATATGCCCGCGGCAAAAGTCTCGTACGTCTTCCGGCCTTACGGAACAGCCTTCCTTGGTGACAATAAAGGCACCCACTTCTTCCCCATATTTACGCGAAGGTACGCCTACTACCTGCACATCTAAAATTTCTTCCATGCCAAGAAGAAATTCTTCTACTTCACGGGGATACACGTTTTCGCCGCCGCGTATAATCATATCTTTAATGCGGCCTGTAATGGTAAGGTAGCCGTGTTCATCCATAACACCTAGGTCGCCAGAATGCAGCCAGCCTTCTTTGTCAATGGCAGCGGCAGTGGCTTCTGGCATATTATAATAACCTTTCATCACATTATAGCCGCGGCAGCATATTTCTCCATTTATACCGGGGGGCACATCTTCCCCGGTTTCCGGGTCTTTAATGGCTACATCAATGCAAGGCATGTGGCGGCCCACTGTTTGGCAACGGCGGTCTATATTATCTTCAATAGTGGTCATGGTCATAACAGGAGAACCCTCTGTAAGACCATAGGGAATGGTAATTTCCTTCATATTCATATCACCCATTACACGCCGCATAAGCGGTTCTGGGCATACAGCGCCAGACATAATGCCTGTGCGCAAAGAAGAGAAATTGAATTTTGGGAATAATTTATGCTCTAATACGGCAATATACATGGTGGGTACGCCATATAAAGCAGTGCATTTTTCCTGGTCTACAGATGCCATAACATGTACGGGAGAGAAGTTTTCTAAAATAACCATTGTTGCCCCGTGGTTAACACAGGCCATAACGCCCAGTACACAGCCAAAACAGTGAAAAAGCGGTACGGGCAGGCATACCCTGTCATTACCGGAAAGGCGCTGGTTATAGCCTATCCAGTAGCCATTGTTGCCAATGCCAATATGGGTAAGCATAACCCCTTTAGGAAAGCCAGTGGTGCCAGATGTATATTGCATGTTCACAACATCATCAGGTTTTACCAAGGCTTTGCGGGCGGCGTATTCTTCATCAGAAACCATGGCCTGCATACTGATAATTTCCGAAAGGGAATACATGCCGCGGTGTTTTTCTACACCCAAAAACATCACGCGCTTTAAGTGCGGAATATCTTCTGAATGCAGTTTACCGCGGGGCTGGGTGCGTAATTCTGGCAAAAGGGCGTTGACTGTGGCTAAATAGTCATGATCACGGTAGCCATCTATAATAAAAAGGTTTTCGCACTCAGATTGCTTAAGCAGGTAGCGCAGTTCGCTGTCACGGTAACTGGTGTTCACGGTAAGTAAAATGGTGCCAATGCGGGCTGTGGCAAACATAAGGGTAAGCCAGTGGGGCACATTGGTGGCCCAAATAGCCACTTTTTCACCAGGTTGCAGGCCAAGTGCCATAAGGCCTTTGGCAAGGTCATCTACACTGTCTGAAAACTCCTGCCAGGTTTGGCGGTAGTCTCTGTCTGCATAGACAATGGCTTCCTGGTTGGGATACTTGGCAACAGTAGCATCCAGAATGTCGCCCAAGGTACTTTCGCGTACTTTAAACTCTTCCATATATATTTTCCAATGATTAAAAGCTAAATGGGGTAGTAAATAACGGCCAGGATACGGGCTTCGCCGCCATTGGCACCAACATGGTGGGGCACAATGGAATTATAATAAATGCTGTCGCCCGCTTTTAAAATATGCTCTTTTTTGCCGTATAAAACTTTAAGTTCCCCTTCCAGCACATACATAAATTCTTCGCCCTGGTGGGAAGAAGGGGCTTCGTCTTCTTCTGGAGACACCTGGATAAGGAAGGGCTCCATATTGCGGTCGCTTTTGCCTTTTGCAAGAGATGTGTAGTGAAAGCTGGGCTTTTTACCACGGGCTATCTGCATGGTAAGGTCTTCGGTATGGTCTGTTTCATGCATAATAATTGGGTCTTTGGTCACCTGGTCATCCATAAATGTGCCAAGGCGTACGCCAAGGGCGCGGGCAACTTTTTGCAGAGGGCCAATAGAGGGGTATAGGTCATCTTCCTCAAGGGCGCTGATAAAGGGGACAGTGAGATCTGCCAGTTCTGCAAGCTGCTCGCGGCTGATATTGCGTTCTTCCCGCCAGGTACGGATACGGCTGCCAATTTTATGCATGGAATACTCCTTAAATAAAAGAGGGTAATGGGTAGAAAAAAGATTTAGCTATAATACTGCTTTTTTGGCTAAAACGCAAGAGAAACCTGCGCGGCTATGCTGCTCTCGCCGCCAGCGCACTTCCCATTTATTAACAGCAATGCTCTAGATGCCGTGTACAACAACACGGTTTCTGCCACTTTCTTTTGCTTTATAAAGGGCAGAGTCTGCCTTTTCAATAAGGGCTTCTATGGCAGCTCTGGCTTCCTGTTCATCATGGGGCCAGTTTGTCACTGTTTCTGGTCTGAATACATATACGCCAAAACTTGCGGTGAAGGATATGGTGTTTCCTTCATATTTTATGGATTGTTGTTCCACCTTATGGCGCATTTTTTCCAATATAAGCAAGGCTTCGCTTTCATTAATTTCTGGGAAAAGGAAAATAAACTCTTCCCCGCCAAAGCGCGCCAGGGTGTCGCTTGCGCGTATGTTTTTTTCTAATGTTCTGGAAAAAATGCGCAGCACTTCATCGCCAGCAGGGTGGCCATAGCTGTCATTGACGTTTTTAAAGTGGTCAATATCTGCCATTGCAATAGCCACGGAACGCTTGTAGCGTAAGGCGCGCTGTATTTCATGCTCCGCTACTTCAAAAAAGTAGCGCCTGTTCCATAAGCCTGTAAGGGGGTCTGTGCGGGAAACCTTTTGCAGTTCCTTTGTATTTTCTTCCAGTGTGGCTATAACTTTATCATACGTTGTGCTTAGCTCTTCTATTTCAAAGCAGCCATGTACACTGCCATTGCGTATACTGTAATTACCCTGCTGCAGAGCATAGGCAACATCTGCCATGCGCTCAAGACCATTACTGAAAAAATATTTCCCCGCAAAACGGGCCACAAAAAAAGCAAATACAACAAGCAAAATAATACCAAGTAACTGCGTGGCATATTGCTCTATCATAAACGTGAAAAAGGAGTATGTGGGGGCTGTGGTGATAAGCGTAATAAACGGGGTTTCGCTATTATCCTGAAAAAGGGAAACACGTACGCCCATTGTATTATCAAATAATGTGTCAGAGTTTTCTTGTACTTTGGTTCTGGCAATAGAAATATGGGAATTAGCAAAAGGGGTTAATGGGTTCACAATGGGAGCTTGCAGTAAGTGCTGCACAACAGTGGGTAAGGGTACTTCTTGCAAAGCAAGCCCTTTTTCTGAAGGGAAATGGTAAATAAGTTTTCCATTTGCATCAAAAAGATACATGGCTATTTCAGAATAACGCAAAGTTTCTGCTGCAAAGGCTTCGTTTCTGGATATATCAATAGGAGACATAACAACAGAAGTCACTTCGCCTTGTTTATTAAACACAGGCATTGTCATAGGCAGCACAGCAGCATGGACAGGGTTTTCTACAATAAGCTGCGGGCTTACAACAAAGTCTTTATATTCTAATGTGCGCTGGAAGTATTCACGCTCTCGTATAATTTCTGGGGCAATGGGGTTATTGGGCTTACCACCTAGCACAAAGGCTATGGTGCCACCATCTGGCTTAAAAAGCGCAAAGCCAGCGTAGTCGGGTTGATTTTTGTTAAGAGTAACAAAAAAATCTGTCAGTTCTGCTGGGCTGCCTGTTTGCACAAAGGGGTTCAAGGCAAGGGTGGTAAGCAGTGTACGGGTGGTAGTGGTAAGGGTAATCTGGCGGGCCGCAAGTGATTCTGTAGCGCTTTCAAGGGTATGCGTGCGGAAAGCCGTGGTAACTTTCCAGTTGGTATAGCTGTCAATCAGCAAAAGCGGCAAGATAATAGCAAGAACTATAAGCGCTTGGGCAAAAAGTGCCGTGCTTGCTGTTATACGGGCTTTCCTCATGTCGTGCCTGCTGGGGTTAGCTATTAATCCAAGATGAGTGGGATACTACATAAAATAGAGTAAAAATTTTTTCATAGCATAAAGAAAATAGAAAAAAGAGCAAGTAAATTGTCACTTGCGGGGAAAGGGTTTTTATGGTATCCCATAAAAAGGCCGCTTAGTGGTTAACTGGTTTTTTTGCCAGCCTTGCTTCGTGGCTTATTCCCTGCTTTTTTAAGGAGTGCTATGAACGTATTGTGGGCGCCCTGGCGCATGGAATATATTGTGGGACCAAAACCGGGCGATTGCGTGTTTTGTTTGCCTGTTACGGGTAAAGAAATACACAGCAGCATACCGGAAGAGGAAAAAGCTCGGCTTGTGCTGTATAAAGGCACTTTTGCCTATACAGTGATGAATACCTACCCGTATGCCAGCGGGCATTTGCTTGTGGTACCTTACAGGCATGTGGCGGATGTAACAGATTTAAGCGCAGAAGAAAGCGCAGAAATTATGGCAATGGTGCAAAAAGCCTGCGTGGTATTACGGGATGTAAGCGCACCACAGGGCATTAATGTGGGCTTGAACCTTGGGGAAGCTGCGGGGGCTGGCATACGCAGCCATGTACATTTCCATGTAGTGCCGCGCTGGGTGGGAGATTCTTCCTTCATGGCGGTTTTTGATGATGTGCGTGTTATCCCGGAGCACCTTAGCGCAACATACACAAAGCTGCTTGAAGCATATGGGCGGCTTTTTCCAATAACCTGAGAGCAGGGAGGGGCGTATGCGGTATATAAAAGTATTATTGCTTGTCTGTGTATTTTTTCTGGTGATGATGTTTTTTGTGCAAAACCAGGCCTCTTTTGCTGACCCTGTTATTTTGCGGGCAGATTTATTCTTTTTGCCCCCTATGGAATCTATTCCCATCCCTTTATATGCGCTTATGCTTATGTGTTTTGGCGTGGGTGCCCTTATTGTATTGCTCATGCTTGTGTGGGATCGTATTACCCTTACCGGCAAGCTTAGCAATGCCCGCCGCCGTTCCATTGCCCTGCAAAAGAAGGTGGAAAAGCTTACGGAATCTTTGCAGAAGTCTGAAAATGAAAAAATGCAGGCCCAGGCAAAGATGAAAGAAGAGCTGAAGCTTGCAGAACAGCGCGTGGCAGCCGCCTTGCGTGCCTCCCACGTTAGCCCTGCCCCTGCTTTACCTGTAAAAGCAGAACCAGCAAAAGCGGCCTTTATGCCCAAAGAAGCCCCCCACGCGATTGTGGCAGATGCTGCATTTAACGATGCCGCAACTGGCACGGCTGGCACGACTGGCAAACCCCTTATCGCCACAGGCCTTACAGTAAAAGCTCCGGAAGAAATGCACACTACCCCGGCACCAGAAAAGCGCGGCTTCTTTTCAAGAAAGCCAAAGGCATAACACATGGAAACACATGGGGAAACAGGGCAAAAGCTTACACCCATGTATGCCCAGTATAAAAGCATTAAGGAAGAGTACCCGGATGCCCTGCTTTTTTACCGCATGGGGGACTTTTACGAGCTTTTTTTTGAAGACGCTCCCATAGCAGCCAAAGAACTGGGCCTAACCTTAACAAGCCGTAATAAAGACGATTCTGTGCCTATGTGCGGTGTGCCGTGGCACAGTGCGCAGTCGTATATCGCCCAGCTTTTGGAAAAAGGCTATAAGGTGGCGGTTTGTGACCAGATAGAAGACCCGCGAGAAGCCAAAGGCCTTGTAAAAAGGGCGGTTACGCGCATTGTTACCCCTGGCACTGTGCTGGAAGATGATTTTTTAGAAGATAAAAAAGCCAATTATCTTGGCGCGCTGTATTGTGAGGAAGAAAAGGGCGCTTTTGTGTGGGCAGATGTTTCCACAGGTGCGCTAACCGGCTTTCAAAGCCAGAAAAAAGCAGAACTATGGCAGATGGTGTATAAAATGAACCCTGCCGAACTGCTTGTGCAAAGCGAAATGGAAGTGCCTTCTACCCTGAAGCTAAAGCCAGAAATCCAGCTTGTTCGCCTGCCTGGCCGCGCGTATTTTGATGCCAAAAAAAATGAAGCAAGGGTTCTTGCTGCCCAAAAAGTGGCAGACTTACCCGCCCTTGGCCTTGAAAATAAGCCCATGCTTACCCAGGCATTAGGGGCGCTTATTGCCTATTTAGAGCAAACCCAGAAAAAAAGCCCGGAGCATCTGGCCCCATTTCGCCCTATGGATATGGGCAAGTTTTTGTCAATTGACGATGTGACAGAGCGGAACTTAGAGCTTTTCCGCAAGCTGGACGGCAAAAAAGGCGTGGGTACCTTATGGCATGTGCTGGATAAAACTATTACGCCTATGGGCGGCAGACTTTTAGAAGCCTGCCTGCGTTACCCTTTCCGCGATGTTACCAAAATACAGGAGCACCAGGAAGTTGTGGCTTTTTTGGTGGGAGAAGCCAAATATACCCCCTCAGGTGACCGCGCAGAAGGGCAGGGCGGCCTTGCCATGCGCACTGCCGTGCGACAAGCCCTTGAAAATGTGTTTGATATAGAGCGCCTTTCTACACGCCTTGCTGTAGACAGGGCCACGCCCCAGGATATGGTGGCCTTGCGGGAAAGTTTGTTGGCATTGCCCAAGGTGCGGGAAGCCCTGTTTTTTTGGAATACTGTGCCAAACTCGGCAACAGCGTATGAAGAAAGGGGAGACTATTTGCCCCGCGCCCTGCACACCCTGCTGGCACAGTGGGACGACATGGCGGATGTGGCGGAGTATCTTGCTTCTGCCCTGTTAGATTCCCCCAATGCCCAAATAACGGAAGGGGGCATTTTCCGTTATGGCTTCCATAAAGAGCTGGATACATACTTAGACCTTGAAGAAAATGGCCTTGCCCGTATGGAAGACTTACTGGCAGAAGAGCAAAAAAATGCCAGCCTGCCCAAGTTGCGTTTAGGGTATAACCGTGTTTTTGGGTATTATTTTGAATTATCCAAAGCGCAGTCTGCTTCTGTTCCTGCGTATTTTGAGCGTCGCCAAAGCCTTGCCAATGCAGAACGCTTTTGCACGCCAGCGCTTAAAGAATTAGAAAGCAAAATGCTGCACGCTGTGGAAAATAAAAAATCTTTGGAATACAAGCTCTTTCAAGAGCTGCGGGAAAAACTGGCAAGTGCCAGACCCCGCCTGCTTTATATGGCTTCATTGGTTGCGCAGGTAGACTATTGGCAGGCCCTTGCAGAATGCGCAGCCCGCCTTGGCTGGTGCAGGCCAGAGGTGCATGAAGGCCTGGAAATTGATGTGACAGAAGGGCGGCACCCAGTTGTAGAAGCTGTGGTTGGCAAAGCGGCATTTATCCCTAACAGCATACGCCTGGATGAAAAGCAGCGGCTTTTGCTTATAACCGGCCCCAATATGGCGGGTAAGTCTACTGTGCTGCGCCAAACCGCGCTTTTTTGCATATTGGCGCAAATGGGTTCTTTTGTGCCAGTCACCAAGGCGCAAATTGGCCTTGTGGACAGGGTGTTTTCCCGCGTGGGTGCCTCGGATAATCTGGCAGCCGGGCAAAGTACCTTTATGGTAGAAATGATGGAAACCGCACGTATTTTGCGGCAAGCCACCCCTAAAAGCCTTGTGATTATAGATGAAATTGGCCGTGGCACCAGCACCTTTGATGGCCTTGCCCTTGCCTGGGCTGTGCTGGAAGACCTAGCCCAAAAACAAAAATGTCGCACGCTTTTTGCCACCCATTACCATGAGCTTACTGCTTTGGAAGGCCGAATTGAAGGCGTTTGCAACAGAAATATTGCCATACAGGAATGGCATGGGGATATTGTATTTTTACGCCGCCTTGTGCCTGGCCCGGCGGATAAAAGCTACGGCGTAGAAGTGGCGCGCCTTGCAGGGGTGCCACAGCCTGTAGTTGTGCGCGCGCGGGAAATTTTAAGCGCGCTTGAAAAAGAAAAAGCCGCTTCCCCAAGGCCGCTTACATTACCCGGTTTGTCTGTATGCCCGCAAAAAACGGGTGTATCGCAAACAGATACGCAGGCGGAAAAAGAGCCTGCCTCTTCCCAAATATCAGGCCAAGCAGCACAAATGCCCCAAGCCCCTGTTATGGCAGATCCACCTGTTGTAAAGGCCCTGCGGGAGCTGGATCCGCTTTCTCTCACCCCACTTGCTGCTCTGCAAATTCTTACAGAGTGGAAAATGCTGTGGGGTTCAATGCCTGAAGATGCCCCAGGTGCTTTACCCAAAAACGCACCAGAGACTTCAGCAAAAAACTAATCTGCAGAAAACATAGCCTTAATATACGGAGAACACCATGCAAGCCCGCCCTTTTCATAGAAATATTCTGGTGTTGTGCCTTTGCGCCCTGCTTTTTTTGCCTCTGGCCTGTGGTAAAAAAGAAATGCCGCGGCCTGCAATAAGCCCGGCATCCTTTAGCATTACCCAGGTAGAAGCCCTTATGGCAGATGATTTTTGCTTTTCAGTTTATGGGCAAATAGATGGCCCCGTGCAGAATGTGCGGGCGCTTTTTTTGGAAACTGAGCCTGTAACAGAAGCTTGCCTTACCTGCCCCTTTTTACCCCAGCAGGTTTTTGAGCCAGATATAACGCAAATTTGGGAAACCACCCATGCGTTTCGCTTTACCGCGTGCCCAGCCAGCAGAGCAGAAGGGTACAGGTACAGAATTGTGGGGCATAATACCAAGAGCGGCATTTCGCCAGTTACAAGCGCAGTGCAGATAGTGCAAGCAGGACAAAAGTAAACTAATAGCTGTGTAGTTGCTCCATGCAGTTTTTTGTGCATTGCCGTTGTAAAGCGGGGTGCTTTAGCTATGGTACACTTTGATATATTCCCCAAGGCGTCGCAAGCCTTCTGCCAAATTCTCCATAGAATTGGCATACGAAATGCGTAAAAAGCCTTCTGCCTCACTGCCAAAGTCTATGCCTGGGGTAAGGCCAATATGCGCCTTTTCTAAAATATCAAAGGCCAGTTCTAATGAATTGGGGTTTAAATGCCTGGCATTAATCAGCAGGTAAAACGCGCCTTGTGGTTCAACTGGTATGGTAAAGCCAAGCTCCGTAAGGCCTTTAATCATAAATTTACGGCGCTTGTCATACTCCGTATTCATGGCGTCTACATCTGGCCCTGCATGTTCCAGCGCCGCAATACCTGCTTTTTGCACAGCCGCATTGGGGGAAAGAAAGAAGTTTTGCAGTAAAATTTGCAAAGGCCGAACCATTTCTGGCGGGGTAATAAGGTAGCCAAGGCGAAAACCCGTCATGGCATACGCTTTGGAAAACCCGCCAATAACAACGGCGTGTTTGGTAAATTCCAGCACGGTGTGTTCTTCTGCGCCATACGTAAGGCCGTGGTAAATTTCATCTGCCACTATAATGCGCTCAGGCCCTGCAAGCGTGCAAAGGGCCGCCAGCCTTTCTTTTTCCATCACAATGCCAGTGGGGTTGGCTGGGGAATTAATAAAAATAGCGCGGGTTTTTTCTGTAATGGCGGCCTGCACGTGTGCGGGGTCAAGGCGGAAGCCGTCTTCTTCCTTTGTTTTTACTTCCACAGGCTTACCACCCGCAAAACCCACAAAACCCGGGTAACAGGCATACGTTGGGTTAGCCAGAATAACTTCTTCCCCCGGGTTTAATATGCCCTGGAAAAGCAGCATCATAAGGGGCGATGTGCCAGAACATACCAGCACTTGCTCTGGGCTTATATCTACCCCATAGCGCTTGTGGTAGTAACGGGCAATGGCGTTTCTAAGCTCGTAATCCCCTTGGGAATGGGTGTAGTGGGTGTGCCCTTCCCGCAAGGCTTTTTCCATAGCTGTAAGAATGCACTCTGGTGTGGCAAAGTCTGGCTCGCCCACTTCAAAATGGATAATATGGGCGCCGTTTCTTTCCATTTCTTTGGCTTTATCCTGCACTTCCATAGCAAGAAAAGGGCGCACCGTTTGCACACGGTTTGCATGTGGGTAAGAATGTGTGGACATACAGACTCCTTACAGGGAAAACGGGAAAAAATACAGAAAATATACTTGTATACAAATGTTACAAAATGCACTACTGCGCCATATACGTGGCAAAAAGACGCTGGGCAATAACGCGGCACTCCGGGTCTTCATCTTGCAGGCCATCTTCTATGGCGCGCGTTGCTTTGGGGGCGTATTCCGGCCACGCTTGCAGCAGCCTTTCTGCAGCCGCAAAGCAGGAACGGCGTAAAAGGGCATTGTCGCAATAATTGCCGTCTGCTGTGGCATTTTCGTCCATTTTGCGGATATACGAGAGTAAAATAGAGTGGTATTCCTGCGCCAATTTTTTATTCTGCGCTAAAATTTCTGCAAAAGCTTCAGGAATGCCCCAGCCAATATTGCCAGATTCTTCATTCATTTGCCATATAAGGCGGCGTATGACGGTTTTGGCGTCTTCACGGGTGGCAGCATCTTCCCCTTCATACAGGGCATTTACCACAAGGCCAAGAGCAAAAGCGGCGCGCGGGGCAATGGGTTCACCTTCTGGCAGGCAGGCAATAAGGGCGCTTACAAGAGGCATGCCCGCATTTGCCGGGTATTCTGGGGGTAATGGGGCTTTTTGGCTCCAGCTTGCGCTTTTAAACCAGGCGCGTAAGGCTTTTTTTTGTGCAGAAAAATTTGCCATGTCTACCCCATTGGTTTTTGCAGTTGTTTGCGGGAAGGCGGCCATGCTTTTGTGCCAACTTTTACTATGAAAAAAGGCTTCTGCAGAAACAGAAGCCTTTTTGAAAGTGGCGGAGCGGAAGGGACTTGAACCCTCGGCCTCCGGCGTGACAGGCCGGCGTTATAACCGACTTAACTACCGCTCCAAATACAGTGCGCATAAGCAAAATTGCCAGGTGAGTGCGCGTAAACTATGTGTGCCTAAGAAAAAAAAGGGGGGCACAAAATGTATGTGTTGCTAAAAGGCAAATGGCCTTTTAGCCTGAAGATAAAGTGGCGGAGCGGAAGGGACTTGAACCCTCGGCCTCCGGCGTGACAGGCCGG
>CAZPTC010000041.1:0-13031 GCA_964589455.1 uncultured Desulfovibrionaceae bacterium
TCCGTAGGGTATTGCTCATAATTTCCTCATTCTTTGGCAATAATCATGCACCGCCCATTAAACAATCTTTTACAAGACTGTATACCGCTTTGCCTGCTTCTGCACCATCTGCAAAAATAAGATGATCAAGCAGGCGTATATTCATACCATGCAGAACATTGCCAAATGTTTTTGTAAGCTCAAGGTCAGGCACAGAGGGGCTGACACTTCCACCCGGGTGGTTATGGACAAGTACAGCACCTGTTGCGTTGCGTTTTAAAGCAAGCTCCACTACCATGCGCGGGGTAACAAGCACCTTATCCACCGTGCCTTCACATACTCTTTCAAATGTAAGCAGTCTGTTGCCATTGTCCAGAAGGGCAACCCAAACTTCTTCCATACTTTTTCCAGAAAGTCTGCTTTTGGCAAGTTCACATATATCTTCCATTGTTACTGGGCGACGTGTTTCTTGTATCTCTTCCACCATGGAACGCGCAATTATTTCCCGCAAGAGTTGCAAAAAAAACAATGTGGAGGGGCCCATTTGGTCAATTTCCAACAATTCTGCCTCCCTTGCATCCAAAACTCCCTTAATGGAGGAAAAACGGGCAAGCAGATTTTTTGCAAGGGGTTTGGTATCACCACGGCGATGCACATAGCCAAGCAGAAGCTCTAAAAGCTCATACTGCGGCAAAAGGGTGGTATCGCGACTGGCGCGCTCCCTTAGGCGCTTACGGTGACCTTCATTCCCTTTTGGTGTTTTTTCAGGCATGGCTAAGCCCGATAAAAAGGCGCTGTAGGCGCGCCAAAAGATATTCCAATGCTTGGAGTGGCTGGTATTTACCTGTTTTGATAGAAAGCTCTGCATCTAACACGCATTGCCATATTTCCCCAATACCTTGAAAACCAAGGCGCTTGGCAAGCTGGCGCTTTGGGCCTGCAACGGAGGATGGCAAAAAAACTTCTTCCCCTGCTTCTAGTTGCCAGAGCACACGGCCTTCCCTTGTAAGCAAGGAAAGAAGGGCAAAAAGCATTTCTTCGCCCCCATCTCCCTCACGCAGCAGGCTGGCCCATACATCTATGGCTTTACCGCTTTGGAGCTGGCGGATAATATCAAAAATAGCCGCTTCAGGGTGAAATTTTTCCATGTGCGCAACATGGGCTTCTTTGACAAGAAGGGAGGTGTTTTCCCCTTGTTTGTCTGCACTGGCAAGCAGAAAAAGCTGATCCACAGCGTTTTTAACAGACTGGGCATCTGGCGCAAGTATGGCGCAGATATTTTCAAAAGCTCTGCCCTCAAACTTCAGGTTAAGCGCATTGGCCTGGCTTTGGGCATACGCGCGTAAAGAGCGGGCATCCAGCCCCGCGCTTTTCCACATCCAGCCCTTTTTTTCTGCAAATGTATAACAGGCAAGTTTAGCGATATGGGCAGGTATTTTTGGCTGGCCTTTTTCCCACGCCCCTTCCATAAAAAAAATGGGAAAAGCGGCAGGAGGGCTTGCAAGGGTTGCGCTAAGGCGCTTCCACGTTTCAGCAGGTAAACTTTGCGCCCCGCGCACAAAAAGGGCTTCCCTTGCTGGCAAAAGCCCCCTCAGGGTAAGGGCTTCCCAAAAATGCAAGCCTTCGTTTGTGTTTTCAAGGCCTTCTTCTGCCCAAAAGGTGCGCACAGTATAAGGCGCGCCTTCTTCGCGGGCGCGTTCCTCCAGCAGTTCCAATGCCTTATCACGGGCAAGAACAGAATCCGAGGATATACAGAAGAAAAAGCCTGGTGCCATGCGCCCCCTGCTAAAAAGCCAGTTGCATACGGTCTACAGCCCTGTAAACCGCCTGTGTCAATACTTCACGCAAAGCTTCCGGCTCCCGCGCGGCCTCATATATTTCCTGGTAAACTACTGGGCCGGATGTCCAGTACATGCTGTTACTTTGCCCTTGGAACACCACAAGCTCAAGCTGTACAGTTGCAGATGTAAGCAAGGTAACACCTTCGGAGTCTGAGCTGGAAGCCCGCACCTGGAAGGAAGGCACCCGTATTTCCATAGTGTAGTCCGCAGGGGCACTGCCATCTACAAAGCGGGCAAGCTTGCGGAGCTGTATTTCGTCCCGCACGGCATTGCGCACAAAGTAAGGCAGCCATGTATACAGGGTGGCCTGCTCTACTGAGGCAATTTTAAGGGTTTTTTCGCCATTGCCCAGAATACTGCCACTGGAGGGCGCTTCCATACCCTGCCACTGGTAGGAGCAGCCGCAAAGCAGCAGAGCCATAAGAATGGGCAAAAAAGCCACAGAGGCAATACGCTTCTTCATCCTTTCACCACAAGATTAAGAAGTTTGCCAGGTACATAGATTTTTTTGACAATTTCTTTGCCAGCAAGGTGCGGGATAACAGACGGGTCTGCAAAAGCCTTTGCTTCTACTTCTTCCTGGCTTATTGCAGCCGCCACTTCCAGCTTGCCGCGCAGTTTGCCGTTTATTTGCACCACAACGGTTATTTCTTCACGGCTTAACGCATCCTGCGACCACACAGGCCAGGGCGCAGAAAAAAGCATGGGCTGCCCGTGGACAAGTGACCATAATTCTTCGCACACATGCGGGGTAATGGGGGCAAGCAAGACAAGCACGGTTGACATGGCAGAAGAAAAGACCTGCCGGCTTTCTACAGAAGCCTGCGGGGCAAGCAGTATATCCTTTTGCACATACAGGGTGTTTACCAGCTCCATAATGGCGGCAATGGCCGTGTTAAACTGGTACCGATTGCCAATATCTTCGCCCACTTTTTTAATGGTGCTGTGCTCTTTAAAGCGCACTTCCAGTGCCGCTTTTACAGTGGCTTCCTGGCCGGCAGAGCTTGTGGCTGCGCGGGCTGTGGCATCTGTAGCCGCACAGGACGCAAGGGGGATAAGGTATTCCTGGGTTTCCGCAAAAAGCCGCCACACGCGGTTGATAAAACGGAAAGAACCTTCAATACCGCTTTCGCTCCAGTCAAAGTCGCGCTCTGGCGGGGCGGCAAAAAGGCAAAAAAGGCGCACAGTATCTGCACCATAACGGGCAATCATAGCAGCAGGGTCTACCACATTCCCTTTAGACTTGGACATTTTGGTGCCGTCTTTCAGCACCATGCCCTGGGTAAGCAAATGGGTGAATGGCTCTGATAAATCGGGCGGAAAATAGCCTAAGTCCCGCAGTACCTTGGTGAAAAAGCGGGAATACAAAAGGTGCAGAATAGCGTGCTCTACACCGCCAATGTATTGGTCAACTGGCAGCCAGTATGTTAAGGCTTCTGTATTAAACGCGCTTTTGTCATTGCGGGCATCTGTATAGCGGGCAAAATACCAGGAGGACTCCACAAAGGTATCCATAGTATCTGTTTCGCGGCGCGCCTTAGCCCCGCACTTTGGGCAAGTAGTTTCCACAAAAGGCGCAAAATCTGGCAAGGGAGAACGGCCATCCGGGAAAGTTTGCACATCCATTGGCAGGGTAACGGGCAAATCTTCCTTCTTTACTGGCACCATACCGCATTTTTCGCAGTACACAACGGGGATAGGAGTACCCCAATAACGCTGGCGGGAAATATTCCAATCACGTAAACGCCACTGCACTGTGGCCTCACCCAGGCCTTTTTCTGCAAGGGCTGCTACAATGGCCTTTTTGCCTTCTTCATTTGGCAGGCCACTGAAGGAAGCAGAATGCACCATAAAGCCGGGGCCAGTGTAAGCTTCTGTAAGTTGGCTTGGTGGATTGTTCTTTTCTTCGTTTATGACAATTTGCACGGGTAAACCAAAAACATGGGCAAAGTCAAAGTCCCGCTGGTCATGGCCCGGCACACCCATAACAGCGCCTGTACCGTATGCGGCAAGCACAAAATTGCCAAGCCAGATGGGCACGCGCTCCCCAGTAAAGGGGTGCAGGCAATAGGCCCCTGTGAATACACCGTCCTTTTTAAGTAAATCTGACTGCCGCTCTTCCAAAGTTATGGCTGCCGTGCGTTCTATAAACGCGCGTATTTGCGCAAGTTTTGCCTTGCCTTCTTCTGTGGCGTTTAAGGGCGCAAGCAGGCTTTCTACAAGGGGATGTTCCGGCGCAATGGTAAGGAATGTCACCCCAAAAACCGTATCTGGCCTTGTGGTAAACACCGCTATGGAATTGGCTTTTTCCCCGGTTTTACTGTCTGTAGCAGGGCTTTCTAAAGGAAAAGAAATGCGTGCGCCTTCAGACTTGCCAATCCAGTTGCGCTGCATAGAAATAACACGGTCTGGCCAGCCGCCTTCCAGCTTGTCTAAATCTTTTAAAAGCTCATCCGCGTAGGCGGTTATGCGCAAAAACCATTGGGTCAGTTCTTTTTGCTCTACAGGAGAATCGCAGCGCCAGCACTTGCCTTCTTCCACCTGTTCATTGGCAAGCACCGTATTACAGGAAGGGCACCAGTTTTGGGCAGCTTTTTTGCGGTACACAAGGCCTTTTTCCAGCCAGTGCAAAAAAAACTCCTGTTCCCAGCGGTAATAGCCGGGGTGACAGGTGGCTACTTCCCGCCGCCAGTCATAGGAATAACCAAGCCTTTTAAGCTGGCTGCGCATGTTGTCTATATTACTGTACGTCCATGCGCCGGGGTGAATGCCATTTTTAATAGCGGCATTTTCGGCGGGCAGGCCAAAAGCATCCCAGCCCATTGGGTGGAACACATTAAAACCCTGCATGCGCTTATAGCGGCCCACTACATCACCTATGGAGTAGTTACGCACATGCCCCATGTGTATATTACCGGAAGGATAGGGAAACATTTCCAGCAAGTAATACTTGGGTTTGCTGGGGTCTATCTCCACATCAAAAACATGGTTTGCATCCCAAAAAGCCTGCCACTTGGTTTCAATGGCACCGTGGTCA
This sequence comes from uncultured Desulfovibrionaceae bacterium, assembly GCA_964589455.1. GTDB lineage: Bacteria > Desulfobacterota > Desulfovibrionia > Desulfovibrionales > Desulfovibrionaceae > CAZPTC01. The sequence continues at coordinate 4,858 of CAZPTC010000041.1, forward strand.
TACTGGGCAGGCACAGGATTTTTTACTGATTCCATAGGTTCCTCAAAAAAATATTACTGACTAAGGGATTTATCCACTTTTACGGGCAGTTCACCAGCTTCCAAGGCTTTAGCCACAGCGTCCAGAATGCCGTTTAGAAAAATACGGGCCTTTTCTTCCCCAAACTGGTGGCCAAGCTCCAAAGCTTCGTTAATGGCCACTTTAAGGGGCACATCCGGCCTGTACACCATTTCGTACACAGAAAGGCGCAAAAGGCAAAGCTCTACGCGCCCTACTCTGTCCAAGCGCCAGTTGTGGGCAAAACGGGCTATAAACTCGTCCAGCTCCTGATGGTGCAAAAACACGCCTTCCACCAAGTCCCAGGCAAAAACATCCTCTTCCTGCGGGGATTCTTCTTCCTGACGGGGGGTTGCGTTAAAGGCGCGCTTTAAGTCCGCCACGCTTTTAATATCCGAAAACTCCAGACCATACAGAACCTGAAGCGCAAACACGCGCGAAACGCGCCGGGGAATTTTGGTACCAGCCATTAGATTTGTTCCATCACACGGAGGGTTTCTAAAAGGGCACTGGCCGCTTCCACACCCTTGTTGCCGCCTTTAGAGCCAGAGCGCTCAATAGCTTGCTCCATAGTATCAGTAGTGAGCAGGCCAAAACCAATGGGCACACCTGTTTGCAGGGCAACATGGGCTATGCCTTTTGTGGCCTCTCCCGCTACATAATCAAAGTGCGGGGTTGCACCGCGTATAACTGCGCCAAGCGCCACAATACCATCGTACTTGCCAGATTTTGCAAGCTTCTGGCACACAACAGGCATTTCAAATGCACCGGGAATACGCACAAGGGTAATATTTTCTTCCTGCGCACCGTGACGCACAAGGTAGTCTACCGCGCCGCCAATAAGTTTATCTACCATAAAATCGTTAAAGCGTGTAGCCACAAGCGCAAACTTAAGGCCTGAGGCCTCCATTTTCCCTTCAATTGTCTTCATATTTCTCCCTTTATTATAACACCGCTTTTTGGTGTTGCAGAATGTGCTTTACAAATTTCTATTCCAATACCAGCATGTGCCCCATTTTCTCTTTCTTAGTGCGCAAGTAGTCTTCATTAAAACTACCCGGGGCAAGTTCTATAGGCATACGTTCTGCAATATGCAAGCCGTACCCTTCAAGTCCAATTATTTTGCGCGGATTATTGGTAAGAATGCGCAAAGAATGGATGCCTAAATCTACCAAAATTTGCGCGCCAACGCCATAGTCCCGCAAGTCTGGCTGAAAACCTAAGCGGCAGTTTGCCTCTACAGTATCCATGCCCTGGTCTTGCAGGGCGTATGCCTTAATTTTATTGGTAAGGCCAATGCCACGTCCTTCCTGCCGCATGTACAGTATGGCGCCACGGCCTTCTTTTTCCACTTTGCTCATGGCGGCAGCAAGCTGTTGCCCGCAATCGCACCGCAAGGAGCCAAAAACATCGCCAGTCAAGCATTCAGAATGCACGCGCACAAGCACAGGCTCCCCATTTGCAACATCCCCTTTTACCAGGGCTATGTGGGGCATACTGGCATTTTCGCTCTCGTACGCTATCATGCGGAACCTGCCGTATTTTGTGGGTAATTCCGCCTCTGCCACACGGCGCACAGCCACCTGGCCTTTTTCCATGCGGTATTTAATAAGATTTTTTATGCTGGCAATAAGCAGGCCATGCTCTTTGGCGAAAATTTCCAAATCCGGCATACGCGCCATTGTGCCGTCGTCTTTCATAATTTCGCAAATAACGGCAGCAGGCTTAAGCCTGGCAAGTGTGGATAAATCTACACTGCCCTCTGTTTGACCAGCGCGCACAAGCACACCACCAGGCTGGGCACGCAAGGGGAAAATATGCCCTGGTGTCACAATATCATCCGGTACAGCATTATCGGCTATGGCAGCGGCAATTGTTCGCGCCCTGTCTGCTGCGGAAATGCCGGTTGTTACCCCTTCCCGCGCTTCAATAGAGACCGTAAAATTGGTGCCAAAGCGGCTGCCATTGCGCTGGGTCATCATGGGCAAATCAAGAGCATCCACCATTTTAGGCGCAAGGGCAAGGCAGATAAGGCCACGTCCGTATTTTGCCATAAAATTAATGCTTTCTGGCGTAGCAAATTCTGCTGCAATGGTTAAATCACCCTCGTTTTCCCTGTCTTCATCATCCACAAGGATAATCATTTTACCGCTTTTAATCGCCTCAATCGCTTCTTCTGTGCTGCACAGAGCCATACTATCACCCTTTATACAAAGCCGTGTTCGGCCAAAAAGTCTAAATCAATGCCTTTACCTGTGTGCTCTCCGGCATAAGGCCCAAGCAAGTGATCCACATATTTCCCGATAATATCGGTTTCCATATTCACAATTTGCCCTTGGCGCCACGAAACAAGTGTGGTGTGCCCAAGTGTGGCGGGTATACAGTTTACCTCCAAAAAGCCGGGGCCAGTTTCATTCACCGTAAGGCTTACGCCATCTAATGTGACAGACCCCTTAGGCACCACAAAACGCGACCACTCTTTTTCAAAGCCCACGCGGAATTGCCGCGAAGAAGCCACATCCCGAATTTTAAGCACTGTTGCCAGTGTGTCTACATGGCCGCTTACAATATGCCCGCCAAGGCGCGCGCCCATAGCTAAAGCCCGCTCTAAATTTACCACACTGCCTGTTACCAGGCTGCCAAGGGTTGTGCGTAAAAGGGTTTCCCCGGAAGCATAAACCTCAAACACGCTGCCCCGGAAAGCTTCTACAGTAAGGCAGGTGCCATTTACGGCAATAGATTCCCCAAGCACTGGCTCCAGCTTAAACTGCGGGCGCAGCGTAAAACGGCATTCAGCAGCGCCTTTTTGCAAGGCCACCACTTCGCCAAGGCCTTCCACTATACCGGTAAACATACGCGCGGGTCCCTTGTCTGGTCGGTTTGACGGTATACAAGCAGGGCATCTTCCCCCATGCGTTCTATATGGGAAAGCCCAAGTTTGCACGCATCCTGCATAGAGACCATGCGCCCATTACTGCCTGTGAAAACAGACTGGGCCTGCTTGTCCCCAAGTACATACGGGGCCACAATAAAATGGAATATATCCACAAGACCCGCTTTTAAGAGCGAAAACGCTATAGTGCCCCCGCCTTCGCACAGTACATAGGGGCAATGGAATTTTTCCCAAAGAATGCTGTAAATTTCACGCAAATGTAAGTTCCCCACATAGCGAGAGTCTGTTGTGTAGCTGCCTTCCTGATAAATGGAGGGGCCTACCCCAAAAACATGGGTGCCACGCGCTTGCAGCCACATGGCTTCTGGCGACATGGCCTGCTCTTTTGAGGTGAAAAAAACGGTTTCTTCCGGGCGAAAATTAATAAGGTACGCGTCTTTATCCGGACCAGGCAAATGGCTTGTTACTACAACAGCCAGGGGGCTTTTGCCACCTTCCACACGGGCTGTGAGCTTTGGGTTATCCATACGGAAGGTATTGGCCCCAACAAGTATGGCACCACCTGCAAGCCCTACATTTGCCCTTAGCCGCATGACATACTCACGGGAAGTTTGGCAAGAAATAGCCTCTGGCCCACCTTCCCGCGTAGCTATGCGGCCATCAATGGTAGAAGCCATTTTTAACAGCCCATAGGGGCGCTTCTGCTGCTGCCATACAAAAAAATCTGCAAGCAATTCCTTGCATTCCTGCTCTAATATACCAACTTCTACACAAATACCAGCTTCACGCAAACGCGCCACACCACCCCCAGCAACAGGGTTGGGGTCCATAGTGCCTACGACCACATGGCGTATGCCGCTTGCTAACACAAGGTCTGTACAAGGGGGTTGCTTGCCTTCATGGTTACAAGGCTCCAGAGTGACAACCAAGGTACTTTCCGCCAGAGGGATGCCTTTAATGCGCGCTTCATCCAGGCATACACGCTCTGCATGAAGGCCCCCGTAATATAAATGCGCACCATGCGCCACAATATTACCCTTATGCACAAGCACAGCCCCCACGCAAGGGTTTGGGGCGGTACTCCAGCGGCCTTTTTCTGCTTCACGCAGGGCCTCGCGCATAAAGCACTCTAAACGAGTGGTATCTAAATCATACATGCTATTCACCCCCCTCCTGCAAGAGAGGCAAGTATTCCAGCTTTACCCCCGCCTCTGCAAGCATGGCTTCTGCCATGACATCCGGGTACGCAAATGAACAGTAAATAGCTGTTATGCCACAATTAATAAGCATTTTTGAGCAAATAAGACAAGGCTGGGTTGTGCAGTAAATTTCTGCCCCGGAAAGGCCAATGCCATGCACTGCTGCCTGGATAATAACATTTTGTTCTGCGTGCAGGCCGCGGCATATTTCATGCCGCTCCCCAGAAGGGATGCCAAGCTGCTGCCGCAGGCAGCCGGTTTCTCGGCAATGGGCCACCCCATGTGGCGCACCATTATACCCTGTGGCTAATATGCGCTTATCTTTTACTGCAATAGCCCCCACCCCGCGACGCAGACAGGTTGAGCGTTCCGCAACAAGATGGGCAATGCGCATAAAGTACTGGGGCCAGGAAAGGCGTGGAGAATCTGGCAAAATTGGTTCCATAAACATGGCCTTAAGAAAAATGATAGGTTTGCTCTTTCTGGTGGCGCACCGTAAGAATAACAATTTTGTGCCCCAACACCCTGTAGGCGACAAGATACCCTGAATTTCCGAAAGGGACAAGTAGTTCCCTTACCTCTCTCCCCAAAAAAGGAGCAGGACGACCTTTGAATGGAAAACCTTTTAAAGACAAAATCGCAAATTTTATGGTTGCCAGAGCTTTTGTTGCCACCTCTTCATCACATGTAAGCAAAAAAGCCCGGAGGCCTTCCAGGCTTTTAACTGCGTTTACAGTGAAAACTATGTGTGGCATTCAGGCATTCCCTGTTCGTGGTCTGTTCCCCAGGTTTCCAGCCAGGCAAAAACTTCTTCTTCAGTCGCATGTAAGCCAGTTTGCTGGTAATGCTCCCAAGAGACCTTGGTTTCTGCAATATAACCCTGCATATCTTTTTCTTTTTCAAAAAATATGGCAAGAGCAGCCTGTACAACTTGCTCACGGGAAATATGATACCTATGGGCCACAGTGTCCACTTTTTCCAGCATAGCCGGGTCACAGAAAATGGCGTTTCCCATATTTTGCATTTTCCACTCCTTCTCATCCACGCACTTTCAAAGAAAAAGCACGCGCCTTTTGGGCAACGTGCCTTATAGTAACGGAAAAAAGCTGGTTTGGAAAGGAAAAAAATAGGGTCAGGAAGCTATCCAGACACAGAGCAAACTACCACGCAAACAGCGGAAACTGCGTAGCAAAGCTTTCTACTTGCTTGCGCACATCCGTAAGGTGGCTTTCGTTTTCTGGTTTAGCCAGAACATCCAATATCCAGCCTGCCACTTTTTCCATATCTTTTTCTTTCATGCCGCGGGTTGTAAGCGCCGGGCTACCCATACGCACCCCAGATGTTACAGCAGGGGAGCGTGTTTCAAAAGGTACGGTGTTTTTATTGGCTGTAATACCCGCAAGGTCAAGCGCGTGTTCCGCGTCTTTCCCTGTAATGGATTTATTGGTCAGATCAATAAGGAACAGGTGGTTATCTGTACCACCAGACACAAGAGCATACCCGCCGGCCTTTATGCAGCCTGCAAGTGTAGCCGCATTTTTAAGCACCTGCGCCTGGTATTCTTTAAAATTGGGGCGCAAGGCTTCCCCAAAAGCCACGGCTTTTGCCGCAATAACATGCATAAGCGGGCCACCCTGTATGCCGGGGAAAATTTGGCTGTTCAGAGTTTTGCCAATATTTTCGCCACCCACACTGGAACGGGCCAAAATCATGCCACCGCGCGGACCACGCAAGGTTTTATGGGTTGTAGTAGTAACAATATCCGCATACGGAATGGGGGATGGGTGCAAACCAGCAGCCACAAGGCCGGCTATATGCGCCATATCCACCATAAATTTGGCATCCACTTCTTTTGCCACTTTGGCAAAGCGCTCAAAATCAATAATACGCGCATACGCACTTGCCCCTGCTATAATAAGCTTGGGCTTATGCTCACGCGCAAGTTTTTCCATAGCGGCATAGTCAATACGCCCGCTTTCCTTCTCTACCCCATAAAACACCATGTTAAAGAGCTTGCCGGAAAAATTAACCGGACTGCCATGTGTCAAGTGCCCGCCATGGGAAAGATCCATGCCAAGCACAGTATCCCCAGGCTTTAAAAAGGCAAAGCAGGCCGCCATATTGGCCTGGCTGCCAGCATGGGGCTGCACATTTACGTAATCGCAATCAAAAAGCTGCATGGCGCGGTCACGGGCAATGTTTTCTGCCACGTCCACATATTCGCAACCACCGTAGTAGCGTTTGCCTGGGTAGCCTTCTGCGTATTTGTGGGTAAGCACACTGCCCTGCGCTTCACGCACAGCAGGAGAAACAAAGTTTTCCGACGCAATAAGTTCCAGCTTGGTCATCTGGCGGCGGCTTTCGTGATAAATGGCTTCCGCAATTTGCGGGTCTTCAAGCATAAGTTCCTGCATGGCTTTTCCCTGCGCTACGGCTTGTCTGGAATACAATTAAAAGTGTACTATTCTTCAAATTTCTTAAACAGCAGGCTGCCGTTTGTGCCCCCAAAACCAAAGGAATTGCACAGCACATACTGTGGGTCCAACTTTTTGGGGCCATCCACCATATAATTCAGGTCGCAATCAGGGTCAGGGTTTTCCCTGTTCAGTGTGCCGGGTACCATACCTGTGTAAAGAGAAAGTACAGAGAACACACTTTCTACCCCGCCTGCTGCCCCAAGCAAGTGTCCCATTTGGGACTTATTGGCGCAAATGGCAATGTTTTTTGCATGGTCGCCAAAGACATCATGTATGGCTTTGGTTTCCGCCTTATCATTGGCGGCTGTAGAGGTAGCGTGGGCATTGATATGGGAGACCATTGCAGGGTTAAACGCTATGCCACGTTCTGCCAGCACTTCTTTGCCTTCTGCCAGCGCATTGCGCATAGCAAGGGCCATGCCTTCCCCACTTTCTTTAGGTGCCACCATGTGGTACGCATCTGCTGATGCCCCAAAGCCCACCATTTCTGCGTAAATTTTTGCGCCGCGCGCTTTGGCGGAATCCAGGCTTTCTAAAAAGAGCAGGCCTGCACCTTCGCCCATAACAAAGCCGTCCCTGTCTGCATCAAAAGGACGAGAGGCCTTAGTTGGGGTATCATTTCGTTTGGTAGAAAGCGCCTTCATAGAGGTAAAGCCAGAAATACCCATAGGCGTAATGGTAGATTCTATGCCACCTGTTACCATAGCATCTTGCCTGCCAAGGCCTATTTCCAAAAACGCATAACCAATAGCGTGTAAAGAGGAGGTACAGGCACTTGTAAGTACCGCGTTAGTGCCTTTTATGCCTGTGAAAATAGAAACCTGACCAGGCGCCATATTGGAAATAAGCATGGGGATATAAAAAGGCGAAATACGGCTTGGGCCAGATTCTAAAAGTTTTGAGTGGAAGGTTTCAATAGTACCAAGCCCACCAAGCCCCACACCCAAAAGCGTACCCACACGGGCGGCGTTTTGGTCTGTAACTGTATAGCCGGAGGAAAAATCTGTACCAAAAGGGTATTCTGCTGAAGGCAATAGTTGCAGTGCACCTGCCACAGCAAGTTGGACAAAACGATCCATACGGCGCGCATTTTTGGAACCTACATACTGTTCCGCATCAAAACCCTTCACTTCCCCAGCTATACAGGTATCAAAACCTTCTGTATCAAAATGGGTAATGGGGGCAATACCAGAAGCGCCTGCCATAAGGGCTTCCCAGCTTTCCTTCACATTAAGACCTAACGGACTTATGGCGGAAAGCCCTGTCACTACAACCCGTTTTCTAGCCATAAAAACTCCCTGAAAATGGGGGGCAAGCCCCCCAAAAACCTACTTCACCTTGTTTTCCACGTACTGGATGGCATCTTTAACTTTCAGAATCTTCTGGGCATCATCGTCAGCGATTTCCACATTGAATTCTTCTTCCATTGCCATAATAAGCTCGGTAAGATCCAGGGAGTCAGCGCCCAAGTCTTCCACAAAGGAAGCGTCAAGCTTTACTTCATCTTCAGAAACGCCAAGCTGATCTTTAATAATCTGTTTAATTTTT
>CAZPTC010000042.1:0-12839 GCA_964589455.1 uncultured Desulfovibrionaceae bacterium
GAACAGCGGCTGGCCCCGCGGTTAACATCACGGGCCTGGGGGGCATTCCATTTTCTGGTGACTGCGGGTCAGGCTTGGTCATACAGGCCTCTTGGGGAAAAAGTGAAAAGAAAAAACAAAGGGGGGGTGGTTAAGAACCCGGCACTTGCCTTGCAAATAAGGCAAGTGCCGGATCTGGGCAGCGGCGCGCCGCCTGTTTGTTCTTCTGGGCGCTTATCAACGTAAGCCAACACGCCAGGAAAATTTATTCACCTTCAAGCCACTTGTTTACCAGTTCTTTTTCTATACCCTTTTCTTTCACAGCGGCAATACCTTTATTGAGCTGTTCCAAAAGAGCAGTGTCTTCCGGGCGTACGGCAAAGCCAAAATATTCCACTTCATCCGTTACAAGGGCAAGGTGTAATTTATCAGAGTAGCCAGACTTACGCGTAGCATAGAATTTAGCCACGCGGTCATCTGCCATAACAGCGTCAATGCGGCCATTCTTCAAATCTTCCATGGCAAGGCCTACTTCGTCGTAGGTTTTAATTTCTGCGCCAAGGCCGCCTTCATTCAGTTTTTGGGTATACAAAATACCTGTGGTGCCTATTTGGCCGCCCACTTTTTTGCCCTTAAGGTCTTCCAGCGTTTTGATGGGGGAGTCTTTGGCTACCACAAGAGCCTGGTAGTTTTCAAAATAGGGGTCTGTGAAAGCTAAAGTTTTTTTGCGGTCTTCTGTAATGGTAACAGAAGAAGCGATAATATCACACTGGCGGGAACCAAGTGCAGCAAAAATGCCATCCCAGGCGGTGTTGCGCACTTCTACTTCAAGGCCCGCTTCTTGTGCTACAGCGCGGATATAGTCTGGTGCATACCCAACTACGGTCTTGCTTTCATCCAGCATTTCAAATGGGGGCCAGGTGGCATCAGAGGCAACAACAAGGGGGGCAGCATACGCTTTGGCGCCAATAAGCAGGGCGGCTACAACAGCCAGAGAGGAAAAAACTTTTTTCATGGAAAATCCCTTTATTATGGTAATTTTTAGCTGCAAGCGCTTATGGCAAAAGAGCAAAAAGTCTATTTGCAGCAAGCCTTGCTGGCATTTTTCATCATGGGCAAGAAAGGCTGTTTTGTCAAGTGCCACTAAGGGTGCAAGCCTGCATAGTTTGTCATTTTTTTTGTACTGGTACGCGGAATTCCACTACCCAAGGCTTAGACAAATCCGGGTCGCGCAAATGGGTATTGGGGTAGTATTCATAAGGGGCCCCTACGCAGATATACCCATTGGCTTCTATCCAGCTAAACAGCTCTGTAAACGCCTTTGCAAAATCCTCGTGGTGATAGGCCGGGCTGTACCAACATGCGTACAGGCCGGGGGCAGTTTCCCCAAGCTGCACAGGCGGCGCTGCCTGTACGCTTGGCGGCAGACCCTTGGATATAACCAGGGCAGCGTCGTACCTGCATAAAAGGGGTGGGGTATGCTTGGGGTCATCCTGGCTTATGCCAAGGGTGTCAAAGGGGCCACAGAAAAGGTCTCTTTGACCAGCCCAAGGCATAAGGGTTTCCCAGGCTTTGTAGCATTCTTCAAAAGGGCCGGTGTAACGCGCAAAAAGTATGGGGATAGCGGGCAGCTCTTTAAGCTTAACATCCATTTTTATATTCCTTTCAGGTAGAAAAAAGGGCAGGGAGCGGCCCGCAATATGGTGGCTTTATGCGGTCTTTTTTACGGGCACGCAAAAAAGTACATCAAAATTATGGTCTTCTAAATGTTCGTGGCTGTTGGGGTAATATTCAAAGGGCGCATTGCACACTTCATAGCCATTTTGCATAAGCCAGCCAAAAATTTCTGCAAAGGTGGCGGTGTATTCTTCTGCAGAAACGGGGTTTGCGGTAAAACAGGCAAAAAGACCGGCTTGTGTTTTGGCAAGCTGTACAGAGCCTTCCAGATTTACAGTTTTGCCTTCTGGCAAAATAATGCCAGCGTCATAACGGCATTGCTCTGCGGGGGTTTCTGCCGGGTTATCGTGGCTTATGCCAATGCAGTCAAAGGGGCCGGTAAGAAGGCCATTTTTTGCAGCCCAAGGGAACAGGGTGTCCCAAATTTTATAGCTGTCCTGGTAGGGGCCAATACCGCGCACATAGGCAAAATTGTAGGAAGGAAGCTGTTTAAGTTCTACTTGCATGGTGTTCTCCGTAAGAATGGGTGAGGTAGATTTCAAAAGGCAAACGCCAGCGAGCGCTGGGGTATGCCTTTTGCGCTGAGAAGAGAGTAGCGAGGGGAACAGGACACCCTGTGTCGTATTTGAAAAAAAAGAACACGCTGTACAATACACAAGAAAAAGAGAAGGGGAACCCCACATATACTTTGTATAGGGTTCCCCTTCATGTTTCCAAAGCGCTTACATTTAGAAACCCTTGGATTGCATGTAATCAATCAAGTCTGCTACGCGGTTGGAGTACCCCCATTCATTATCGTACCAGCTTACTACTTTGGCAAGTTTACCGTCCTGGACGCTGGAGTATTCCGCTTCTACAATGGAGGAGTGGGAGTCGCCCTTAAAGTCCATAGAAACAAGCTGCTTTTCAGAAACAGCGAGTATGCCTTTTAATGGGCCGGCTTCTGCTTCTTTTAAAGCAGCAAGCAGTTCTTCTGTGGTGGCGGGTTTGGCAAGAATGGCGGAGAAGTCTACAATAGAAACTGTGGGGGTAGGCACACGCAGGGCATAGCCGGAGAATTTGCCTTTAAGGCTGGGTATAACTTCTGCCACAGCTTCTGCAGCGCCTGTGCTGGTGGGTATAATGTTGCAGGCGGCGGCTCTTGCGCGGCGCAGGTCTTTGTGGGGCAAGTCCAGAATGCGCTGGTCATTGGTGTAGGAGTGAACAGTACACATATTGCCAAGCTCAATGCCAAACTTTTGCTGCATAATAAGGGCTACAGGGGCCAGGCAATTTGTGGTGCAAGAGGCATTGGAAACAACGTGGTGCTTTGCGGGGTCGTATTCCGTATGGTTAACGCCCATAACCAGGGTTTTATCTGGTTCTTTGGCAGGGGCGGTGATAATAACTTTTTTGGCTCCATTATCACGGTGAATGGCGGCTTGCTTGGCTGTGCGGAAAATGCCTGTGGATTCTACCACAACATCCACGCCTAATTTGCCCCAAGGCAGTTGGGCGGGGTCGCGCTCGGCAAGGCAGGCGACGCGCCAGTCGCCAATAATGGCGGTATCGCCTTCAATAACGGTGTTTAAATTGGCGCGGCCATAGTTTGTATCGTACTCTAAAAGGTGAAAATTGGTTTCCGCATCAAAAAGGTCATTGACGGCCACTATTTCCATGGTTGCATGGTATTTTTGATAGATAACACGGAAAACCTGACGCCCTATGCGTCCGAACCCATTAATAGCCACACGGACTTTTTGCGAGGCCATACATGCTCCTGAATTAGTCGTTAAAGATTTGGTATGCGTAGTTTGTGTGTAACGCAAAATCGCATTGCAGTTTGTTATGTATACGCGCGTTTTCTATAGCAAGTGCGGCAACAGAAGCAACTGCTTCCATAAAGTCGCATTCATCCTGTGTAAATGCGCGCACATAGTTGGAATACACACGTAAAAGGCCTATGGCCTTTCCGTCAACCATAAGGGGGGAAGTAAGAACAGAAACCAGGCCTTCTGCTTTTGCAGATTCCGGGTATTGGAAGCGGCCATCACTGGCTGCATCTTGCAGATGGATGGTTTTACCTTGCAGCACTTCTGCATCCATACCACTTTTGTGTACTTCTACTGGGCCTTTGCGCATATAGGCATCGGAGAGGCCATACGCGCCGGAAGCCAATAAATGGGTGCCACTGGGGTTTAATAGGCGCAGGGTACTGGCTTTACAGTCCATAGTTTTAGCGGTTTGTTCGGTTACTTTTGCGAAAACTTCTTCGGGGTTGAGGGTGGAGTTGATGACCATAACGATTTGATGCAAAGCATGGAAAAAATCTGTAGGCATACGAAAACTCCTTCAAAGGAAAAAGGAAACCTGCATGGAAGATGTGTACATTTTCACAGGCAAAGTATTAAAAGCACCTCACGCAAAATAAAGTTTTTTGGGAAAAGGAAGGGGGTTTGGGGGAGGGAAAAACCTTTTTGTTTGACCTCTTAGATGACGCTCGGCCGCACGTCCTGTGCGGCACTCGCTCTCGCTTCGGCGGGCAAAGCCCGACCTCGCGAGCGCTATGCGGTTTGCGCCATCCTGGCGCAAAAGGTTTCGCCCCTCCCCCCATACTTCCTACTCTACCCAGCCGCCGCCGAGGGCCATGCAGACATTGACAATAGAGCTAAGGTGGTTTGTACGCACATTAGCCAGTTCAATTTCTGCCTGGTACAGACTGCGTTCTGCGTCCAGCACTTCCAGGTAGGAAGCGTAGCCGTTTTCGTAACGCAGGTTTGCAAGCTCTACAGCGCGGCGCAGGTTAGCCACAGTGTGTTCTAAGGGGGTAATAACAAGGCGCAGTTGGGTTTGTGCGGTAAGGGCATCGCGCATTTCGCGGAAAGCGCCTTGTACGGTTTTGCCGTAAGTGGCAACTTGTTCCTGCACAACAGCTTCTGCTATGCGCACATTGTTGGAAATGCGCCCAAAGGAGAGCAGGGGAACAGTAACGCTTGCGCCAAAGTTCCACGTATTGGCCGGGTTATGGAAGAGTTTATCCAATTCTACACTTTGCGTGCCAAGAAGGCCCGTAAGGGAGATGCTGGGAAACCATGCAGACTTGGCCACGCCCACCTGGAAATTGGCGGCTTTAAGCTGCGCTTCTGCGGCAATAATATCCGGGCGACGCTCCAAAAGGTCGGAGGGGATGCCTGGGGGCAGTTGCGGGGCACTTGGCAATTCGTCTAAGGGTTTGCCGCGCTCTAATTTGTCTTCAAATATGGCGCGGGGGGAGGCTCCCGTGAGGGTGAGCAAGGCGCTTTCTGCGGTGGCCACTTGGTATTCCAGACGGAACACATTGGCGCGCATGCTTTCTACTTCTGTTTTGGCGCGGACAAGGTCAAGGTCGCTTATAAGGCCTTCGTCAAAGCGGGCCTGGTAAATACGCAGGGCTTCTTCGCGGGTGATAAGGGTATCGCGCGCGATTTGGAGCTGGAAGTCGTAATTACGCAGGTTGAAGTAGCTGACGGCAGTTTGGGCAGCAAGGGAGAGGAAAACACCACGCTGGGCCGCTTCTGTAGCCAGCAATTTTTGCATGGCAGCGTCGCGGGAATTGCGGTACTTGCCGAAAAGATCCAGCTCCCACATGGCTTGCACGCCAACAGTCCAGGTGTTGCCATAACGGGAAGGCTCTGGGAAGGGGGCACCGCCTGCTATGGGGCTTAATACCTGATTCAGGCCATCAATAAGGCCAAAGGTGGAGTTTGTGTCTGTACTGGCATAGCCGCGTCCGCCCTGGGCCTGCCCCCCTATATTGGGGTAGAGCTGGGAGGAGGCAAGGCCAAGGGATGCGCGGGCCTGTTCCACACGGGCAATGGCAATGGCAATATCGTAGTTATGGTTAATGGCGTTTTCTATAAGGGTATCCAGCACTGGGTCCTCAAAGCGTTTCCACCATTGCACTTCTAAGGGGTTGCTTGCAGTTTCCGCCCAATTGGTTGGCAGTTCCTGCGCAGGCCGCACATATTCTGGTGCAAGCGAACAGCCAGGCAGGGCAATGGCCAGAGTAAGCAGAAGTGCAAAGCGCATATTCAGGTAAAGGCGTTTTTGTCTCATGCGTGGTCTTCCTTTTGGGCAGGATTTTCTGGGGTGTGTTCAGGGTCTTTTCTGCTGAAGCGTTCCCCCAGGCCCACTACTTTTGCGTAGAAGTATGGCACAAGAAGGGGGGCAAGTATGGTGGCTGCAAGCATACCACCAATAACGCTGATACCAATGGTAACGCGGCTGGCAGCACCAGCACCTGAGCTGAGTGCCAAAGGCACACAGCCTAAGATAAAGGCAATGGAGGTCATGACAATGGGGCGGAAGCGCAGGCGTGCCGCTTCTATGGCTGCCTCTACTCTGCCCATGCCCTGCTTTTGCAAATCTGCCGCAAATTCCACTATTAGAATGGCGTTTTTACTGGCAAGGCCCAGCAGGGTTATCATGGCCACCTGGGTGTACACGTCATTATCAAGGCCCAGCAACCAGTTGGCCAGCAGCGCGCCAAACAAGGCAAATGGCACGGCTGTAAGCACAACAAGGGGCAGAGTCCAGCGTTCATACTGCGCTGCAAGGATAAGGAATACCATAAGCAGGGAAAGGATGAATATGCTGTAATTGGTACCACCTGTCACTACTTCCTGGTAGGTGGTGCCTGTCCAGGCGTAGGTGTATCCAGTTGGCAGAACACTTTTTGCTACTTCTTCAAGGGCAGCAATGGCCTGACCAGAGCTGTAGCCAGAGCCGGGGTTGCCGGTAATCTTGGCGGAAGTGAAGCCGTTAAAGCGCTCCAATGCGCTGGGGCCACCGTCTATCTGGGTGGTGACAAGAGAAAGGATGGGTATTTCTTTACCGTCTGTAGAGCGCACATATAAGGAACGTATGTCTTCCGGCACACTGCGGTATTGCTGATCCGCCTGCATAAACACGCGGAAAGAGCGGCCTTCCATATTGAAGTCATTGATGTATGTGGCACCAAGGGTGGCACCAAGGGTATTGAACACGTCAGAAACGCGCACATTGAGCACCCGTGCTTTTTCACGGTCTAAGTCAATAAACATGCGCGGCGCACTGACTGAATAGGTGGAAGAGACACTGGAAAGTTCTGGCCGTTTCTGGGCTTCTGCAATAAAGTTCTGGGTAACGTCTGCCAGTTCTTTCACATTGCCGGATGTGCTTTGTATCATCATTTCAAAGCCACCGGTGGTACTCATACCCATAATGGGGGGTGGGTTAAAGGGCAACACAAGGCCTTTAGCCTGTTTTAAGCCAAGGCCATAGACCTGCGTAATAATTTCGCGCAGTCCTATGCCTTTTTCTGTGCGTATGCTCCAGTCTTCCAAAATAATGAACATGGCACCTTTGTTGCTGATAACAGACATGCTTATAAGGTCAAAGCCAGAAAGCGCAAGCACGTCTTTAACACCGGGTATGGCCTGTATATCTTTGGAAACAGAGGCCATAACCTCTTCTGTTTGCAGCAGGGAAGCGCCGTCTGGCAAGGCCACCACGCACATAATGGCGCCCTGGTCTTCATCTGGCACAAGGCTTGTGGGCAGTACCAGAAAAAGGCGGCCCACTACCAGGAAAATTGCACCAAAAATGCAAAGAGAAAGCAGGTTGGAGCGGATAAGCTTTTTCACGCCGCCTGTGAATCCATTGGTAATAGAATCAAAGACGCGGTTAAAGGCGCGGAAAAAGGCATGTGGCTGGCGGTGTTCCTTTTTGAGTAAAAGCACACAAAGGGAAGGGGTAAGGGTAAGCGCCACAATACCAGAAAGGGTAACAGATATGGCAATGGTAATAGCAAACTGCTTATACATTTCACCGGCCAGGCCACCAAGAAAGGCAACCGGGATAAACACGGCGCAAAGCACAAGCACAATGGTAACAACAGGGGCCGTTACTTCGCCCATGGCTTTGGCCGTAGCCTGCCTGGGCGTTAAATCCTCTGTTTGGAGTATGCGCTCCACATTTTCCAGCACCACAATGGCGTCGTCTACCACAATACCTATGGCCAGTACCAGGCCAAAAAGGGTAAGTGTGTTGATGGAAAAACCCAGCACTTCCATACCTGCAAAGGCCCCAACAATAGAAATGGGCACTGCAAGGCAGGGTATAAGGGTGGCGCGCCAGTTTTGCAGGAAAAGGAACACCACAAGGAAGACCAAAAACATGGCTTCGCCCAGGGTTTTAACCACTTCTTCAATAGAAACGCGCACAAAGGTTGTGGTGTCATAGGGTATGGAGTATTCCACACCAAAGGGGAAGCTTGCTTTCAGGCTTTCCATTGTCTGTATCACGGCGTCAGCCGTGGCAAGGGCATTGGCACCCGGCGCAAGGGTTATGGTAATGGGTATGGTGTTAACCCCATTAAGCTTGGCACCAAAGTCGTACATGGCGGCACCAAGTTCTACACGCGCCACGTCGCGTATGCGTAATACGCCCAGGCTTTCGTCTGTGCGCAAAATGATATTGCCAAATTCTTCCGGGGTAATAAGGCGGCCCAAGCTGTTTATTTGCCACATCATCTGGGTGTCAGAGGCTGTGGGCAGTGAGCCAATGCTGCCTGCCGCATACTGGGCATTTTGGTCTTGCACGGCAGAAGCAATGTCTGTGGGGGTTATGCCAAGCTGGGCCATGCGGTAGGGGTTAAGCCATATCCGTATGGCATAGTCTTTGGCACCCAAAATGGACGCACTGCCTACACCGTTAATGCGCTTTATGCTGTCTACAATATTTATCAGTGTATAGTTACTGAGGAAAATATCGTCGTACATGCCGGAAGGTGCGCTTATGGTCACAATTTGCAGGAAGGAAGGGGAGCTTTTGGTAACAGTTACACCGTAACGGCGCACAGTTTCCGGCAGGCCTGTAAGAGCTGCCTGCACTTTGTTGTTAACGTTAATGGTGGCCTGGTCAGGGTCTGTGCCTATTTCAAAATAGACGTTCAGACTCATGCTGCCATTCACGGAGCTTACGGAGTTCATGTAAATCATGTTCTCCACGCCGTTAATTGCCACTTCCAAGGGGCTGGCCACTGTTTGCGCAATAGTTTCCGGGCTGGCACCAGGGTAACTGGCACTTACCTGCACCATAGGTGGTACAAGATCCGGGTATTGCGCAATAGGCAAAACCCGTATGGAGAGCAAGCCCAGCAAAACAAAGAAAATAGAAATAACCGTAGAAAATACAGGGCGTTTAAGGAAAAAACCTTCTTTAATAGGCTTTGCACTTTCCAGGGTAGTGACTTTGGAATCTTGCATGGGGCCCCCTAACTGTTACTTGCAGGAGTCTGGGTGGGTGTCTGCGTATCTGGCACTACAGGGGAGGGTATAACATCCTGGTTGGGGCTGTTGGGTATGTCTATAGAGTCTGGCGTGGGCAAAGGCTGCTCATGCTCTACAGGGGGCAGAAGCTGGGGGTTCACCACCTGGCCTGGGACAATTTTATTCACGCCATCCACCACAATTTTGTCACCGGGCTTTACCCCATCTTCTACATAAAAATAGGCACCAAAGGTATCGCTAAACTTAATGGGGGTAAGATTTGCTTTGTTTTCTGCATCAACTACATACACCATGGGGCCCATAGCGCTTTGCAACACAGACTTTTGCGGAATAAGCACGGCGTTTAAGAGTGTTGCGCCGCCAACGGATACAGTAGCAAACTGGCCGGGTAAAAGGGTACCCTGTGGATTAGGAAATTCCGCACGTACGCGCAAGGTACTGGTGTAGGGGTCTATTTGTGTGTCAATAACAGAAATAACGCCCTTCCACGGGTAAACGCCCCCGTCAATAAGGGTAAGGCTTACAGGTGCGCCTTCGCGCATTTCTTCTGCTCTGCCTTCAATAGACATGCGGCGCAGCAGCATAACTTCACTGCTGGAAATAGCAAAGGCCACATACATGGGGTCTGTCTGGTTTATGGTAGTAAGCAGGCTGCCTTGGGGATCAAGGGTAATAAGGTTGCCCTCATTACGGGTTTGACTGCTTGTATAACCGGAAATAGGGGCCGTAACCTTGGTGTAGCTAAGCTGAATTTCTGCTTCTCTTACAGCCGCCTGGGAAGATTCCATAGTGGCCTTGGCAGAATCAAACGCTGCCTGGGCCTGGTCACGGTCTCTCTGGCTTACGGCATTGCGCTGGTAAAGCGGTATAATGCGGTCAAGCTCGCGTTTTGCATTCGAGTATTGGGCATCACTTTGGGCAAGACGGGCTTTAGCCTGTTCTAAAGCGGCTTCTGCTGTGGCAGGGTCAATTTCAAACAGCAGTTGGCCCTGGTTAACATAGTCCCCTTCTTTGTAGAGGCGCTTTTTCAGAATGCCAGGCACCTGCGCACGGACTTCTACAGAAAGATAGCCCATAGTCTGCCCCATATACGAGGCTGTAATGGGTACATTTTTTTTTGTTACTTCCATTATAGACACAAGCGGCGGGGGTAGCTGAGTTTCCTGGGTGGGTTCTTTAGAACAACCCACAAAAAGAAACAGAGTAACAAGCGGAAATGCATACCATTTTTTTGGCAAAGCCATAGGGAACTCCTTTAGAACAATTTCATAAGGCCCTGGCTGTACCCAATTGGTACTGAGCCAGCGATTATATGGGGACTCAAAAAACAAAGCACAAGCAGGCATACTTGACAAACAGGCAGACTTCAACAAAACTGCCAGAGACGACAGATATGGAAATGCCCGCAAGGTTTCTGCTCTGGACAATTTTATGGGCAACGGGAATTTTTTGCAAGGGAAATGTTTCTCAAAATAACGGGAAGGAAGTATATATGAGCCCCTACATTGTAAGAGGTTTACTTATTGGTGGGTCACTTGGTGTTTTAGCCACGGTTTTTGGCATTGTAGATAATATGCCGCGCGCCTTTGGCGTGGGTATGATAGCGGGTGTACTGGCTGGCCTTACCATGTCTAAACTGCGCAAAGGCAAAAAGGACAATATTTAATGCGCAGCCCCGCAGAAGAAAATTCTCTGGGAAGTAAGGAACAAAGCCACCTTGTAGACAGGTACGAGGTGCTGGGTTCCTTTTTTTTCCGCATGTATGCTTTTTTGTGGCGTTTGGCTATGCCTGTGTTGCGCCGCAAAAAACGCATAAAGGAAGGCTTAGCAGAGCGCCTTGTGCCAGAAAGCTGGCTGCCATGCCCCTTGGCAAGCGATATATCTGGTCATGCATACGGTACTGTGGATGCAGAACCATATATTGATATATGGCTCCAGGCGGCCTCTGGCGGGGAAGTCCATTTAGTGACGGAAATTTTAGAGGCCTGGGTTTCTGGCGAACAGGGCGCTCCTTTTGCCTCATCTGCAAGGCCTGTACGTCTGCTGGTGACAACATGGACTCTGCAAGGCCATAACCTGCTCACGCAAGCCCTTACTGCTCATCCAGAATGGGCCGCGTATTTTGAACTTTTTATACGCTACGCACCCCTTGATCACCCGGCTATAGCGCGTCGCGCCGTACGTATAGCCAGACCCCGTGTTTTGGCCCTTTTAGAAACAGAGCTTTGGCCTGGGCTGCTTGGTGCCTGCAAAGAATCTGGTGTGCCTGTGCTTGTGCTGAATGCCCGCATGACAAGCACCTCGCTTGAGCTGTACAAAATCATTGCCCGCCCCTTACGCTCTTGCGCGCCTTACATGGTGGAAGCTGTTACCCGTGAAGATGCAAGCCGTTTCCGCACCCTTTTCCCTTCCCTTGGGCTTGACCATTGTCTGGTTATGCCGCACATTAAATTCGACAGAGCCTTCCATTCTCTGCAATCTAAACCTGCACCACTACCCGCCCCTTTTACCCCGGAATTTTTTGCATCCCGCGCCCCTGTTCTGCTTTTTGCCTCTATCCGCACTAAGGAAGAAAAGCGCATAGCCCCGGCCCTTATGCAACTACGCCGCCTGTTGCCTTCTCAAGCGCTAATTGTTATTGCGCCGCGGCACTTAGCGCGTGTGCCTGTTTGGGAAAGGCGTTTGCATGATCTTGGCTTTGTGGCTATGCGCGCAAGTGCCTGCCACAGCCTTACCCCCCCACAGCCAGATCCTCCCCGTTCTCTTTTTGATGCCTTTTTTGCCCCCCTTTCCCCCACGCCACCCGTGCAGGTTCTTCTATGGGACATATTTGGCTGTTTGCCTGCTCTTTATGGCCACGCCAATTTGGTGTTTGTGGGTGGTTCACTTGCGCCTTTAGGCGGGCAGAACTTTTTAGAAGCCCTTAGTGCCGGGCGTATCCCCCTTATTGGCCCGTATACAGAAACCTTTGCCTGGGCTTTAACAGACCAGCCCGCCCCTTCCCTTGCCACAATGGGCCTTGTGCATACATGCGCCAAACCCTCACATTTTATTGAATGTTTGGAAAATGAACTTGTCGCCCTGCCGGATGTCCCCACACAGGCAAACGTGCAGGAACGCTTTGCTGCATGGCTGAAACCCCGTACGGGTGGCAGTGCGCGTGCCGCGGATGTGTTAAAACGTTTTTTGGGGAGATAATTCCCCCCCCCTTTTCTTGCCGTCTGCGTGACGGCCTAGTGTTGCCATGCAAGGCGTATGCGCTGTAGCTGGGTTACCTAAGGAGCTGCCATTTTTATGTTCCCATTTTTGAAAAAAAAGCCCTCGCCCCAGTTATTGGAGCAAGTTGTTCTTGTTGGCGCTGGTGAGGTAGGTTTTCACCTTGCGCGGCGGCTTGCAGAAGAAGGCCGCCCTGTTGTTGTGATAGATATAGACCCAGAGCGCCTTAGGGCTGTTAAAGATGGCGCAGATGTGCAAACCCTGCTGGGTTCTGGCACAAGCCCCAAGCTGCTTAAAGAAGCGGGTGTGGAACAAGCCTCTGTTTTTTTGGCTGTAACAGATAATGATGAAGTGAATGTTACAGCCTGCCTGCTTGCCAATGCGCTTTCCCCTTCTGCCACAAAGCTTGCGCGCATACGCAATGCAGAATACAGCGATTACCCGCAAATTTTTGGTTCTGATGGTCTGAATATCCACCTTATGGTTAATCCGGAAGAAGCTTTGGCCCGCACTATTGACCGCCTGCTTTCTTTGCCCGGTGCCCTGGATTACGCAGAATTTGCAGATGGCAAAGTGCGCCTTGTGGGCTATGAAGTGGACGAAGCCCCCTTTGTGGGAGAACCCCTGACAAAATTCCGTTCTTTTGTGGGGGCAGAAGGTATTATGGTGGCCGCCATT
>CAZPTC010000043.1:0-12751 GCA_964589455.1 uncultured Desulfovibrionaceae bacterium
CGCAAAGCAGGGGCACTAAGTGCAAAATCTGTTACTATGCCGTTGCGCAGTGACAGATTTTTAGCCAATATGAATGCGTATGCTTTTGCAACAGCAGAAGAAAATGCCGCTGGTGGGGTTATTGTAACAGCCCCAACTTGCGGCGCAGCCGGCGTATTACCCAGCCTTTTGTATTCTTTACGGCATGACTTGCTTGTGGGAGACCGCGCCATGCGCGAGGGCCTGCTTGCAGCCGCCAGTATTGGCTTTTTGGCCAAGCATAATGCGGCTATAGCCGGTGCAGAAGTGGGTTGCCAAGGCGAAGTGGGGGTAGCGTCTGCTATGGCAGCGGCTATGCTGGCCCATGCGCGTGGTGAAAGCGCCCAAACAGCGGAAAATGCTGCGGAAATAGCTTTAGAGCATCACCTTGGCCTTACCTGCGACCCAGTGGATGGCCTTGTGCAAATACCGTGTATTGAGCGCAATGCCATGGGTGCCTTAAAAGCCTATAATGCCTATTTGCTTGCTACAAGCGAAGACCCTGCCCATCACCGTGTAACACTGGATTCTGCCATAAGCGCAATGGCAGAAACAGGCCGTGAAATGAACGCCAAATTCAAAGAAACATCGCTTGGTGGTTTGGCGGTAAGCATGGTTAACTGTTAGTTTTTTGCGTATTTTCTGGCCCAGTTCTCCGGGCTGTAAGCTCTTTTGTCTTTTTCCTGCACAAGGGCAATGTGTGCTGGCGCGTATGAGGGCTAACCCTATACGTCAAGTCTGCACAGCAGCAGGCATGTAAAACGTGTCTGCTCTAATGGGAACTACTGCAACTCCTTTTTCTCCACACTCTTCTTCCCGCTCTAATTCTGCTTTTAAAGGCAAAAGAGGGTCCTATTTTCTTTAGTATTTGTCTAAAGAAAATAAGGCTGCTCATACCTTTTCTTATTTTTTTAACATGGGGGCAAAGGAGAAGAGTATTAAATGCTGTGCATGGAATCATGCGTATTTTTTCACTTATTGGTTAGGTGATATAAAATAATTGCCCTTAGAGAGATGAGCTGAAGTATTTTTTTGCAAACTGTACTTGACGCTAACATTACTGCATGTAATATTCGCATCATAGATTTTATGAAGTGCAAATATCTACTATACAATAAAAATGTATCACTTGTATTTTAAGCGCTATTATACGAACTCTATGTTATTTTATAATGCAATTTGTAATGGGATTCTATACTGCTATAACAGTGTACTGTGTTGTGTAAAGGAAGAGAAACGCATAGTAGTATAGATGTCTCCCATGCTCATACTATAGATCCTTTGGAATACTGATAGGAAAAATGTGAGGGATTTTTCGTTTTCTATTCCATTGCAGGGTCTTAACCTTAAACCTTGAGGAGGCGTGTTTATGGTTTCTGAACTTTCTACCCTGATTCACAACCTGGTGCTTGACAACCCCGTGCCTGCGAAAGATTTAGCCAAAGCTATTGGCAAGCCCTATTCTACGCTTTTACGGGAAGTAAATCCGTATGACTCTGGCGCAAAGCTTGGCGTTGAAACACTACTGAACATTATGGCGCAAACAGGGGACATGAAACCCTTGGAGTATATGGCAGCCAAGCTTGGTATGCGTGTTATGCCCATTAAACCCCAAGTACCTGTTGTAACCCCTGGTGCATTCCATAGCAGTGCCCAGATGGGCCAGGCGCAGGCACAGGTGGAGGAAACAGTGTGCCCAACATGTGGGCAGGTGATTACTTATTCTTTAAGCGATGCCCCAGAAGAAGCGGATCGCACAACGCGGCTATAACGTGCAAGAAATGGCGTGAGTTTTTTATCAGGCCCTTTCCCTTGTGTACCAGAGGCACGGGCGGCAGCAAGCGCTGCTGCCCGTTTATCCAAGGTGGCTTTATCCACTAAAAGTTCCAGAGTTCTTTCTGGTATATTAATGGCAATACTGTCACCTTCTTCCACCAGGGCAATAGGGCCGCCATCTGCTGCTTCCGGGGAAATATGCCCAATGGCAGCCCCGCGGGTTGCCCCACTAAAGCGCCCATCTGTAATAAGCGCTACATCCTTATCCAGCCCCATGCCCGCAATAGCGGATGTGGGGCTTAGCATTTCCCGCATACCAGGGCCACCGCACGGGCCTTCGTACCGTATAACCACCACATCGCCCTTGTGTATTTTGCCTTCCATAATAGCGGCCATAGCGTCTTCTTCGCACTCAAACACGCGCGCAATGCCCTGCCGTACCCGCATTTCTGGAGCCACTGCGCTTTGCTTTACCACAGCGCCTTCTGGGGCAAGGTTACCATATAAAATGGCAATGCCGCCTTCTGCAGAGTAGGGGTTTTCTATGGGGCGTATAACATTGGGGTCTGTAACCTTGCTTTGGTATGTGCTAAAATTTTCTGCCATGCTCTGGCCAGTCACAGTTAGCACGCTGGCATCCAAAAGGCCAGCTTCAGAAAGCTGCGCCATAAGGGCATAAACCCCGCCTGCTGCGTCTAAATTATCAATATGGTGTACCCCGGCTGGGGCTAATTTGCAAAGATTAGGGGTGCTTTTGCTTACTTTGTCAAACAGGGTAAGGGTAAGGTGAAGCCCCGCTTCTATAAATATGGCAGGTAAATGGAGTATGGTATTCGTTGAGCCGCCAAGAGCCATGTCTACAGCCGCGGCATTAGCCATGGCTTTTTCTGTGACAATATCCTGCGGGCAGATATTTTTTTCCACAAGCTCCATAATTTTCATGCCCGCGTGTTTTGCAAGGCGTATACGGGCAGCAGACACAGAAGAAATAGTGCCATTGCCTGGCAGTGCCATACCAAGGGCCTCGCACAGGCAGTTCATGGTATTGGCTGTGAACATGCCAGAGCAGGAGCCGCAGCCAGGGCAAGCGGTAAGCTCCAATGCTTCCAGCTCCTTTGTGTCCATAGTGCCGTTTTGTACTTTGCCCACTGCCTCAAAGAGGCTGTTTAAATCTGTATTACCGCGGCCCGTCTGCATAGGGCCGCCGCTTATCACAATGGCAGGGATATTAAGGCGCAAAGCCGCCATAAGCATGCCTGGCACGCATTTATCGCAGTTGGGAATAAGCACCAGGCCATCAAAAGGGTGAGCCATAGCCATTATTTCTATGGAGTCTGCTATAACCTCACGGGAAGGTAGGGAATAGCGCATACCGCTGTGCCCCATGGCAAGGCCATCGCACACAGCTATAACCGGAAATTCAAGGGGAGTTCCGCCAGCCATGCGTACGCCAGCTTTTGCAGCCTCTGCAATTTTATCCAAATGAATATGCCCAGGTACAATTTCATTGGCAGCGTTAACAATGCCAATAAGAGGCCGATTTATTTCCTCTTGTGTTAAACCTAAAGCATGGAGGAGAGAGCGGTGGGGGGCTCTTTCTTGACCTTTGGATAAAGAATGGCTACGCATACAAAACTCCGTGACGGTTGATGATGAAGAAAAGAAGATAATGCGCTCCGGCGTATTCTGCAAGGATTAATTTACCTGCAAAATGCGTGGGTTTGCAAACAACACAAACAATGTGGAGGAAGCATGGAAGAAGGGCAGACATTACGGCGCAGCGAAAAATCGCTGGATGCGCAAAGTGCATGGCAGGTGTTGGAAAAAGGGGAGTGGGGGGTGCTTTCCCTTGTGGATGAAAATGGTTTGCCCTATGGTGTGCCCATAAACTACGCGCTGGAAAATGGTAATACGCCGCGCTTGGTATTCCATTGCGCTTTAGAAGGCAAAAAAATGCGTTGCTTGCAGGGTGTACCCCATGCAAGTTTTACAGTTGTAGGTTTAAGTAAAGTAATTGCCAAAGACTTTACAAGTGCCTTTACCAGTGTTATTGCCTCTGGCCCCATATATTTTATGGATACAGATGAAGAAAAACAGCGCTATTTACTTTTATTAACAGATAAGTACAGCCCGGGCTTTGCAACAGAAGCAAATGAATATGCGGCCCGTGCAGTAGGTAAAGGCAAGGTAGCGGTATTTGTTATGGATATTGAGGAAATACAAGCAAAGGGAAACAGGCAAGGGGAATAAAAGCCCTGTTAAAAAGTTCCCGCTGGATTAAAAACAAAAACCGCAAGATTTAATCATCTTGCGGCTTTTGAGAGATGGACACCCGGCAACAACCGTTACCGCTGCTTTCTTTCGAACCTGACGGGGTTGGCGGCGCTACCGCCGCCCATCTCTCGTATACAAACCCCTGCGGGGTTTGCTCCGTCCACCAGCGCGCTTTGCATTTTTCACCACTTTCTTCTACCTATTTTCCCCTCCACTGTCTAGCCTTTTCTTTTGAACATTTTCTCCATGTCCTGCGTGGAAAAAGAGAGCGCACACGGTCTGCCATGCGGGCAAAAGTCTGGTTCTTCTGTTGCCAGCCAGGCGCGTAAAAGGGTGTAGGCTGCCGCTGCATCCATGCTGTGCCCGGCGCGCAGGGCGCTTTTACAGGCATGTTCAATAAGCGCGTTTTCAAGGGAATCTGCCTGTTCTGCCAAAATATCCCGCAAAAAACCTGCAATGGCAGCCCTGTCTAATTCTGCCGGGCCTGCTTCAACAAATATTGTCCCTTGGCTTATGCGAAACACAAAGCCCATAGAGTGCAAAGCGGGTGTAATATCATGCAGCCGCGCTTCTTCTGCGGGGTGCAGGGCAAGTTCTAAAGGCAAAAGAAAAGGGCGGCTGTTCCCCAGATTTTTCTGTCGGCAAAGGCGCTCGTACAAAATGCGTTCATGCGCAGCGTGCTGGTCTAAAATACATAAGGTATCATCCCCCTGCCGGAAAAGCAGGTAGGTTTTTGCCCACTGCCCCATAAACTGGAATTGCTGGCTGGAAAACTGCGCATTGTCAGCAAAACTTGGCGCATCCGCGTATTTGCCCGCGTACTCTTTTGGGGTGGCGCTTGCGTTTTCTGCGTGGTACGCAAAAGGTACGGCTTGTTCCGCAAAGCCACCAGAACTTGCACCAAATGGGCGCGGGGTGGCAAAATTTTGCCCATTATACCCATTTTGTAAGGAGGGTGAATTGGCATTACCTGCACAAAAATCTTCCCCTTTGTCCTCTGCATGGGGCAGGGTATACTCCTCTTGAATAGGCGTAAGCGGGGTTTTGTGCCTGTAGGAGGCTTCATCTGCTCTGCCCCAAAAACCCTTGGGATGTACAGGCTGAGAATTTTCCGGCGCAAGAGTTTGCCAAAGCTTTGCCGGGCTTTGCTCCCCAAGACTAGAAATTTCTGGGTCTCCCTGCACGCTGTTCTGCACAGTATCAGGAGCTTTGAACATCTGGGGCATAGTGGGGGCTGTAAGCGTGGCGCTTTGCACAGCGCGGATCACGCAGGAAAAAACGGACTTTTCATCCCTA
Organism: uncultured Desulfovibrionaceae bacterium; assembly: GCA_964589455.1. GTDB lineage: Bacteria > Desulfobacterota > Desulfovibrionia > Desulfovibrionales > Desulfovibrionaceae > CAZPTC01. The sequence continues at coordinate 5,365 of CAZPTC010000043.1, forward strand.
AAGCGCACTTCGCTCTTGGCAGGGTGTACATTTACATCCACCATATCTGGCGGGCATTCCACAAAAAGCACAATAGCCGGGTATTCCTTAGAGATTAAGCGGCCTTGGTAGGCATCGCGCGCGGCGCGCATAAGCAGTTTATCCTGCACGGGGCGGCCATTAACATACAAAAAAATATGGTTGGCACGGGCTTGGGCTATGTGAGGCGCACTGGCAAGACCCCAGGCGCGGAATTCGCCGTGGCGGGTATCAAAAGGCAGTAAATTTTCTGTAATAGAAGGCGGCCAAAGTGTCAGCAGGCGTGCCTGCAAAGAAGGCATGGGGGCAGCATTTGAAGCGGCAAAGTGGTAAATTTCTCTGCCACCGGAAAGCAGGCGGAAGGCAACATCTGTTCGCGCAAGAGCCATGCGGCCTATATATTCCTGGATATTTTTCAGCTCAGTAGACGGGTTTTTTAAAAACTTCACGCGGGCTGGCATATTGTGGAATAAGTCCCGCACTTCTACGCATGTGCCGCTATTGAGCGCGCAGGGGCTTATGGCACCCACTTTGCCAAATTCTACTGTAAGCTTAGAGCCGCTTGCTTCTTGGGAAGAAGTACCAGAAGCATTTCTGGGGGCAGAGGCAAAAGTAAGGCGGGAAACAGAGGCAATGCTGGGCAAGGCTTCTCCCCTGAAGCCAAAGGAATGGATGCGGAATAAGTCTGGCAGGGAGGCCACTTTACTTGTGGCATGGCGGGTAAGGGCAAGGGGCAAATCTTCCGGCAAAAGGCCGGTACCGTCGTCTTCTACGCGGATAAGGCTTTGGCCGCCATTTTCAATATGCACGGCAATATGGCGTGCGTCAGCGTCCAGACTATTTTCCACCAGTTCTTTAACGGCGCTTGTGGGGCGTTCTACCACTTCACCGGCGGCAATTTGGTTAGCCAGTTCTGGGGGGAGGAGGCGCAGAGGGTGTTTTGCTTCATAAGTTTCCATAGGGAGAATATAGTGGCATACACAGCGCTTGGCAAGCGGTCTTTCTGCTTGGCAAGCGCTGTGTATTGCCTTCTCCTCTTTTGCCATGTATAAGCGGATTTCCCCAAGCGGATGCTGTGTGTTGTGCAATACTATGGCATGAGCTTTTGCGTTATCCGCGTGCTGTATGGCGCACCACTTTTTTTGTTGGAAATACCGTGGATACTCTTTCGTTCATAATTTTTATTACAGTTATGGCCCTTACCCCAGGCACCAATATTGTTATTTGCCTGGGCAATTCCATGCGATTTGGCTTTAAGCGCAGTTTGCCATACACCTTTGGGGTATTGGTGGGTTGCATGCTGCTTGCACCTGTATGCGCATTTTTTGCTTCTGCACTTTTTAAGGCTTTGCCCAATGTGCAATTGTATATGGCGTTTGTTGGGGCAGCCTATATGCTGTATTTGGCTTTTGGGATATGGCGCAGTACGGGTATGGGACATGCAGAAACCCAGGAAACAGGATTCTTTCCCGGCGTATTTATACAGGTGGTGAACCCACAGCTTTATATGTATGTGTTCAGCACTATGGCTGTGTATGTACTGCCGTATTATTCTTCCTGGCAAGCATTGTTGTTTTTTTCTTTTATACTTGCGTTTGTGGCTTTTTTAGGCACTGTGGTATGGTCTTTATTTGGCTCTGCTATGGGCAAAGTGTATGCAAGACACACACGCACAGCTAATGGCGTGCTGGTTCTTTTACTGCTGTATTGCGCGGTTTCGCTTTTTGTGTAGTGTATTTTTGAAAAGCATGGCAAAAAGCTGCGGGTTACTTTACCGAGTCTTTGCCTGGCCTTTCGCCTGGCCCTTCGCCAGATCCTTCATCTGGGAAATGCACATCAAGCTGCGGGAAGGCAATATTAATGCCGTGTTCTGCAAATTTTTCGTCAATAGCCAGGCGCAAATCTGTCATGGTGGAAAGGCCGTGGTCAATATCGCCAATCCAAAAGCGCAGCATAATATCAAGGGAAGAGCCACCAAAATCCCAAAACAGTACAGCGGGTTCTGGCCAATGCAGCACACGCGGGTGGGCAAGGGCAATTTCGCTCAGTAGTTTCATGGCAAGGGAAACATCAGACCCATAGGCAATGCCCACTTTTATTTCGCGGCGCACACGGCGGCCATTATGCGTCCAGTTGGTGAAGCGCTGGCTGAGAAATTCTGAATTAGGGATAAATACCACGGCATTGTCATAGGTTTCTACCTGTGTAGAGCGTATATTCACGCGGCGCACTGTGCCAAGGGTATCTGCCACTTCCACAATGTCCCCTTCGCGCACAATTTGCCCAAAAATAACCATAAGGCCGCTTATAAAGTTTTGCACAATATTCTGCAAACCAAAGCCCAGGCCCACGCTAAGGCCACCAGCTACAATAGCAAGGTTGGTCAGGCTAAAGCCAAAGGCATTGAGCACAAAAAAGCCGAATATGGCCCACAAAGAATAGGTAAATGCGGTTTGGAAAGGCCCAATAAGCGCTGGGGAAAGCTTAAAGCCCTGCTGGCGTAAACCCGCAAGAAAGGTTGTACCCACAGTGATGCAGGAGCGCGTAAGGTAAAAGGCCATAAGTGTAATAAGCACCTGCATGATATTAAGAGAAAAATCGCCAATACTTATGCCCGTTTGCAGCATTTGCGCCAAAAGATAGCCCCCGCCCGGGTAGGCCAGTACCCAAAGGGCAGGTATAAGGCTAAGGCCAAACATCAGCATGGGCAGAAAAAAGGCCAAAGCAAGGCCATTAAGCAGGCCGCGCATACCTTCTTTAGGTAAAATGGCATCAATAGTTTTGCCAAGATCCAACAGAGAAAAAATTTGTTGTATAGCTACAGCTATGGCTGTGTAAAGAACGCTGACCAGTATGGAAAGGCGTGCATAGCCTAAAAGTGTGCCAAACAAACTAAGCCACAGGATAATCGTATGCCCGGCAAGCAGGTAACGTGTAAGGCTGCTGGTAAGCTTTACCCGTTTAAAGGAAAAAAACAGGGTAATAAGCAGCACAAGTAGCCAGATGGAAGAAAGGAGCAGGGGGAAAGGTTCTAAATAGAGCAGAACAATCCCGCAGAACATGGGAAATGCCATTGCAGAAAGCGGGTTGCGTGTGGTAACTGTTGGCTCTTTTATGGTGTATACGTCCCACACCAGGTTAAACTGCCCCCATACAAGAAAAAGTATAGCGCCAGATGTAAGCATCTGGAATAAATTTTCTTCCCACATGCAGGCATAAAGTAAGGCAATACTGAGCAAAAGCCACGGGTAACTATGACGAAACAGGCGCTTAATGCCAAAATACAAATTTTCTGGTAAATGCCTGGCATAGCGTAAGGCAAAAAATGCCAGTACACTGCCCAAAAAAAGAATAAGGCATGTACGCAATAAAAGGGTAACCCACTGACGCAGAGAGCCTGGCAATTCTGTTGTCAGGCGCAGAACCATAATATTTTTGTAGGTTTCAAACTGTGTGAACGATTCTTGCAAAGAAGGGCCAGTATCTGCAATGGAATCTAAATAATAGGAAGACCATAACTGGGGCATGGTAAGTGTAAGGCGATTTTGCAGGGTATGCATTTTCCAGCTTAATCTGTGCGCTGGTGCCAGGGCCTTTACCATACGGCTTTTAATTTCCGTAAGTTTTTTTTCTGTATCAGCAAGCTGCACTCTAAAGTCCGCTAGCTCCTGGCTGCTTACATCCTGCGCATCGTCACTTAAAAGGGCAAGCTCTTTAAAGCCTGCATCCAGCTTGTTAATGGTATTATCAATACCGCGGCAATAGGCAACAAGCTCATCTTGCAGGCGGCGTGTAAGCTCCATCACCACGCTTAAATCTGGCGGGGAAGAGCGGTTAATCTGGGCAATGGTCATAAGGTGAAGAAATTCGCTTTGCAGCGCTTCCACCTTTTGGTTTAAATCTGCGGTGAGCTGGGGCAGATTTTTTAAAAATGCAGCGGCTTCTCTGTCAATCTGGTTAAGGGATTTTATTTGTTCACCCAGAATAGCGCCCCATGCGCTTTGCACAGCCAGCGAATCCTGTGGGTTTGTTTCTGCAAAAAGTGGTGCGGCATTCGCCAGTAAAAAAAGTAGACACAGAAAAAGGGCGCGCAGCTTTTTGCCCATAAGAGCCTCTATTGTGTTTTAAAGGCAAAATTCAAAAAAAGATTTTGCTGTTGACCATCGTATGGGGGAATAACCACGCCTGGGGTAAGCAAGGCGCGCAAAATAGCCGCATCAAAGGCGGTAGAGCCAGAGGGCTTGTCCATTCTGGATTCCAACACAGTGCCATTTGGGGCAATAATAAGGCTAACTGTGGCGGTGTATTCGCCTGTCAGGCCTTGGGGGATTTCCACATAGGGGCGGGCATTGGCCATAATAGTGTCAGAGTAAGAAGAACTGGCACCTGTTGTTGAAGTGATTGCCTGTGTTGCAGGTATGGGCGAAACTGCCCCAGAAGGTGCCGGAACAGGTGATGCCGGCAAAGGAGAATTGGGCTGGCCCGCCGGTACAGGGGCAACCGGGGTTCCGGGAGAAGGAATATCTGCCGGTGTGGGAATAGGCATAGTGGGGTTTGGTATGGCCGTAACCGGGCCTTCAAACACAAAGGTAAGGGCTACTTCTGCTGGCATACCCATTGGTGCTGGTGGAAAAATGCCCGCTTTGGCAACAGCCAGACAAATGGAGTCATCTACAGCAGCCTGGCCAGAACTTTTGCGTAATTCGCACGAAAAAGGCCTGCCATCTGTGGTAATGCGTACCAGTACGCTTGTACTGCCAGAAGCACCTTCTGGTCGCACCCAGTTTTGCATTAAAATATCCAACACCTGCCCACCGTAGCCGCCATTTGTATCTGCGCTGACAACAACAGCCAGTGCAGGCTGACCGGCCAGTACAAGGTACAGGACAGTATAAAAAAACAATGTTTTTTGCACAAAACGCATAGAGCCTCCTTAGCTTGCTTGGCAAATAAACGCGCTAACGCGCGCCCGCAAGCTCCAAGGCGTTAAAGTTAATGGCAATATCCTGTTGAGCAGGGCTTGGAGGAGGGGGCAGGGTGCCTGTACGGATAACAGCATTCATGGCAGATGCATCAAAATCTGCCCGGCCAGAAGAGCGTTCAATGCTACAATCTAACACTCTGCCACTTGGGTCAAGCTTAATGCGCACAAGAACAGAAATATTTTGGCGGGAGTACGTAGGCATACTCCAATTGGGTTTTACTGCCAAAATAACAAGGCCGGCATACACATCGTAAATGCCACCACCACCGGGGCCGGAACCAGAGCCACCGCCGCCGCCAACACCCACCTGGGTTTGGTTTTCAAGCTCTGCAAGCGCACGGGAAGCAGAGCCGCCCCTTGTGTTGTTTGCGGGTTTGCTTGTCTGGCTGCCAGTTTGTTTTTCTGCACCAGCCAAGGCTTCTTTCACAGGGTCACGCTTGGGCTTTTCCTGTGCTTTTGGGGGCTCTTTAGGCTTGGGCGGGTCTTTAGGCTTTTCCTGCTCTTTGGGCTTTTCCGGTTCCTTAGGTTTGTCTGGTTCCTTAGGCGCTTCCGGTTCCGGGTCTTTGCGGGGTATGGGGGTAGGCTCCGGCACAATGGCAGGCGGTTTTGGGGGTTCCTGCGCAGGCGGAGGAGGAGCAGGAATGGCTTCTGCAACAGCAGGCGGGGCATTAGGCTCTACCACTGCGGGGGCAGAAGTAGCTTCCGGCATCACTTCCGGGGCAGCAGGTGCTGTTGTGGCAGAAGGATTAAGTGTAGTGGAAGCTGTTGGGGTATCACTTACTGGTGCTCTGGCGCCAAGTACAGTGGCGGGCAAATCTTCCCCGCCCATATCTCCCATGACAAGGCTTACCTGATAGGAAACACGTTCTGGTTCATAGGGCGCAGATGTAGGCCAAAAAAATAGCAGGAGAAAAACCGCTATATGCGCTAAAAGCGAAAGAAAAAAACTGCCCATTTGCATGGTTTCAGCGGGTCTCTTCCGGCGTTGCAACAACGCCTAGTTTTTCTATGCCAGCCGCCTTAATGCGGCCCATAGCGTCTACCACTGTACCGTACGGCACAGTTTTATCTGCCTGTAAATACAGGGCGCGGCCTTTTTCTTTAACCACAAGCTCTAAGCGTGTTTGCAGTTCTTCCATGCTTACCTGGTAATTATCCAAAAACATGGTGCCATCCGCTTTAACGGTAAGCATAAGAAAATCTACGTCAGTAGGCAGAATTTCCACCTGCGTTGTTTGGGGCAGGTCTACCTCTAAACCTTCATTCATCATAGGCGCTGTTACCATAAAAATAATAAGCAGCACCAACATAACGTCTACAAAGGGTGTGACGTTTATTTCAGATACAAGGCCTCCGCGTTTGCCTACAGAAGCGCCCATTCTATTCTCCTGGAAAAATTGTACGCTGCTTTTGCGCGTTCAAAAAAGGAATGCAAAAAAGCTTTCTAAAAAATGCACAGCCAAATGGCGGGGTTTAATAGCCCGCTTTTTGTATTGTCTGGGTTTCGCGTTGTACACGGTTAAGAAAAACACCTGCAAAATTGATAAGGTATGTTTCAATTAAAGAAATTTTCCCCATAAGATAGTTATAGCCTATTGTGGCGGGAATAGCCACCCCAAGGCCAAGCGCTGTGGCAATAAGGGCTTCGGAAATACCGGGGGCCACAGTTGCCAGAGAGGCGCTTTTCATCATGCCAATAGCATGGAAAGAATTCATAATACCTACAACAGTTCCCAAAAGACCTATAAAAGGTGCAGTATTGGCGGCTGTGGCCAAAAAGGAGAGGGAAGAGTTCATCTGCGCAAGTTCCAGATTTACCCCCTGATGCAGCGCGCGGCGCACATTATCTACCACCACTTCTTCTGGAGCCCCCGCTTCTTTAGAGCGGTTAAATTCTAACACACCCTGTTGGGCTACACCGTACAAGGGGGAAGTGGGGTCGCCCCCAAGGCTTTGCACAGCTTCCCGCAGGTCTTTGGCATTTTGGAAGCGTTCTAGCCCTTGTGTCACTTTTTGCTGGGCAATGCGCAAACTCCACCATTTCTGGAAGATAATGGCCAGACTTGCAATAGAAAAACACAGCAGTATGCCCATGATAAGCTGCACCAAAAATGGCGCATTCCAAATAAGCGAGAGATAACTATATTCCATAAATGAAAATCAGCCTTCCTTTTCCATTTGGGGGTGCGGTATCCATAAACCCCGATTGGCACTGGCTGACATTTGGGTAATACCAACCAGTAAGTAACAACAAAAAATACCCATACTAATACCCAGTATGGCTTTTAGTATTCTTTGAGTGTGAGTAGCCATGCTATGAATCCGTTAAAATTCGTGGTTGTGGTAGTGGTGTAATAAAATGACCTCGATAGCCTCTATTACGAA
>CAZPTC010000044.1:0-12428 GCA_964589455.1 uncultured Desulfovibrionaceae bacterium
CCTCCCCCAAACCCCCTTCCCCTCCCCCAAAAAAATTTAATTGTATTCTATGTTATACCGTTAGAAATAATAGCACTTTGAAGTCTAGGAAAGAAGGAGAGTTGGGAAAATATTCTGCAAATCCTGTTATTCGCGGTGCGCCGAAGGCGCAGCGCGCAATAAGGGGGTTTGGGGGAAATTATTTCCCCCAATCTCTTCTTCTTTCTTTTCCGTTATATAGCGCTGTAGCCGCCGTCTACAAGGTAAACCTGACCGGTGATAAAGTCACCAGCGGGGGAAGCAAGCAGCACAGCCACGCCCTTAAAGTCTTCCGGCTTGCCGTAACGGCCAAGGGGTACAGTGGCTTTCATTTGCGATTCCAATAAGTCTTCATACCCTGCAATCATCTTGGTGGCAATAACACCGGGGGCAATGGCATTGACGTTAATGCCGTGGGGGGCAAGGTCTTGTGCCATGGCGCGGGTAATACCCACCACTGCGTGCTTGCTGGCAACGTAGGGGATAACATTGGGGCCTGCGGAAAGCACGCCTGCAATGGAGGAAATATTAATAATCTTGCCGCCCTTACCTTGTTTAATAAACTGTTTACCAGCCGCAACAGAAAGATGCACAAGGGAATTGACGTTAATATCCATACAATTGGTGTAAATGGAATTATCAAAATTTGCAGTGCCGGTTGTACCTGTAACACCTGCGCAGTTGATAAGAATATCCAAACGGCCAAAATGTTTTACAACTTCGTCTACAACTTTTTCAGAGTCTTCGGGGTTTTTCAGGTTTGCTTTAACGGCAAAATATTTGTGGCCAGTGGCTTCAATAAGGCCTTTTGTCTGGTCTGGCGGGGTATTATTGTAGGTACCGGCAATATCTGCTCCGGCTTCTGCAAGGGCAAGGGCCATTGCCTGGCCAATGCCGCTGGCTGCACCAGTTACAAGGGCAACTTTACCTTTAAGAGAGAAAAGTTCGAGTACATTTTGCATACAATACTTCCTTGGTGAGAGGTGGAAACAGGAAAAAGAAACGTGTTATTCACTTTTCTTTGCAGCAGGATATAATACAATGTAAAACTTGTCGAGGGTGTGAAGAAAAAAACAAAGCAAATTTACTTAAGGCATTTTTCCACAGCATTTACAACAGGTTCATAGCCTGTACAGCGGCATAAATTGCCAGAAAGTGCGTGGCGTATTTCTTCACGCGATGGTTTAACTTCTTTGCCGGCGCAATCTTCTAAAAACGCGGTGCCAGCCATAACAATACCCGGTGTGCAAAAGCCGCATTGTACAGCGCCTTCTTCAATAAGGGCGTTTTGAAAGTGGCTGAGGGTATTATTGGCGCATTCCCCTTCTGTGGTGCGTATGTGGGTACCTTCAGCTTTCATGGCTAAAAACAGACAAGCATTAATGGCTTTATTGTTTACAAGCACTGTGCAGGCACCACATTCTCCCACGCCGCAGCCTTCCTTCACGCTGGTAAGGCCTTCTGCACGCAGCATTTCTAAAAGAGTGGCACCGGGGGCGGCTTCCCACATTACAGGGCGACCATTAACCGTACACTGGATTGTAGGCATACGCTAAACCTCTATAAACTGAGGCCCGTGGCCTGACATAGCACACGGGACACAAGGGTATGGATAATATGGAGCCGAAAGTCCTTTTCTGCACGCCAGGAAGAACGGGGGTTCACATCTAAAAGGGCGGCATCTGCAATACGGGCAAGGTTTTGCGCATTAAAGGCAAGGCCTTTGGCGGCTTCTTCCGCATGGGGGCAACGTACAGGGGTTGGGGCGGCAACAGTAAAGGCAAGGCACAGGCTTTTTATAATGGGGTGCGGGGTATTTTGCTCCTGCAATTTAACGGCAGCCGCGCAGCCCACAGTGGCAATGTCCATAGTGGCCCGCATGGCGTATTTTTGGTACGCAGCATGGGTATTGCGGTAGGCAGAGGCTTCTATTTCCACACCCACAAAAATTTCAGCAGGTTGCAGGTCAACACGGCCTGGCCCTGTGTGAAAACCAAGCAAGGGGGTTTTGCGCCAGCCATTGGGGCCAAAAAGGCATAAGTCAGCCTGCATGACCAAAAGAGGAGCCACCATATCCGCGCTTACCGCGCCATTGCATATATTGCCACCAAGAGTGCCCATATTGCGTATTTGCGGGCCTGCCACAGTATTGGCTGCCTGCGAAAGCAGGGGCACATGGGAAAGCACAAGGGGGGATTCTACAATTTCTCTGAATGTACGGGCAGCGCCAAGGCGCAAGGTGCCTTCCGGGCTAAGGGTTTCTTCCCGCAATTCCGGAATATTGCTGATATCCACATAGGAAGCAGGGTGCAGTTCTTCCCGCAACTTAACAAGAAGGTCTGTGCCACCAGAAAGAATTTGCGGGGCAGGATTACCTGTGCTGGCCGGGCGCTTAAGAAGCTGTACAGCTTCTTCAAGACTTGAGGGCTTTGCGTAGGTATGTATAGGAAACATTAGAGCACCCCCGCGTTCTTAAAGGCTTTAAACAAATGCTTGGGGTCCATAGGTATTTCCCGCATGGCTACACCCGTTGCGTGCAAAAGCGCGTTGCGCACAGCAGGTGCCACACTGATGAGGGGGGGCTCTCCCAAAGATTTATTGCCATACGCGCTAAGGGGTTCCGGGTTTTCCACAAAAAGCACGTCAAAATCTGGCATATCTGCCATAGTAGGTATTTTGTAATCCAATAAATTGGGGTTTTGCACATGGCCTTTTTCATCCACAGTTAAGTCTTCCAGCAGCGCGTACCCAAGGCCCATAGCCATACCACCCTGTACCTGGCCTTTTGCTAATTGTGGGTTAATAATAATGCCGCTGTCATGCACATTGAGCAGTTTTTTTACATGGATGCGGCAAAGGGGTATATCTACCTCTATTTCCGCAAATGTGCAGCCATAGGAAGGCGGGTTATCTGTTACCTTCACACCGGCTTCTGCAAAAAGCTGGCAGCCACGGTCTTTATTATAAAACGCATCGAGTGCCAGTTCGTGCAAAGAAAGCAGGGTTGTTTCCGGGTTGCGCGCAAATACAATATCTTTATCTGCCAGTGTTAGCGACTCCGCATGGTGCCCAGTCATAACACTGGCGTATTCCAGCACCTTGTGGCGCATAATTTCTGCGGCTTTTTGTATGGCAAAGCCATTAATATACGTTTGACGGGAAGCGTAAGCCCCTGGGTCAAAGGGGGAAAAGTCTGTATCCTGGGTGCTTACCACCCGCACGCAATCAATATGTACACCCAAGGTTTGGGCAGCCATTTGCGCAAAAGCGGTATCTGCGCCCTGCCCTATTTCTGTTGCGCCGCAAATAAGAAAAAATGTACCGTCTTGCTGAAGTGTAAGGCGGGCACCGGCTGGCTCCGGGTTTGCCGGGTATGTGCCAGAGCCATAGCTGAAGCAGGCAATACCTAAACCCCGCTTAATATCCTTAGAGTTTTGGTTGAAGTTTTCTGCCTCTTCCCGCTTATTATGCCAGTCAAAACGCTGGGAGCCAAGTGTAAGGCATTCTGCCAGGCCATGAGTATATAATGGCTTACCTGTAAGGGGCGAAAGAACACCCGGATGCCCGGTATTAGAAAGCCGCACAGCCAGTGGATCCAGCTTCAGCGCATACGCGGCATCATCCAATAAAGATTCTAATGCAAAGCACACCTGCGGCGAACCATAGCCCCTCATGGCCCCGGCTGCCGGGGTATTGGTGTACATAGTTCTTGCTGCAAACGCATAAGGGGTATTGGGGTACAGGGTGGACATTTTGGAGCCGCCTGCCAATGCAATGGAATGCCCGTGGGAAGCATAGGCCCCTGTATTAGAAAACGCATACAGCACAATGGCGCGTAAAGAACCATTTGGCTGAAGACCAAGTGCCCCTTGTATGGTAAATGGGTGGCGTGTACGGGTGCATTGGAAGCACTCTTCCCTTGTAAGCTCAATCTGTACAGGAACCCCCAGTTTTTGCGCCAAAAAACCGGCCATAGGCTCCACAAGCACGTCCTGCTTATTGCCAAAACCACCGCCAATAGTGGGCTTGATAACACGCACGCGGCTCCAGGGCATATCCAGTGCCTGGCCAACTATGCGGCGCACAATGTGGGGTATTTGTGTGGAAGAAACAAGCACCAAATGCCCCATATCATCTGTATACGCAAAAGTTATGGGGTTTTCCAAATGGCAGTGCTGGGCGCGGGAAGTGTGAAATGTGGCGGTTTCTACATGGCTGCCTTCAGGCATTTTTTTCAGCAATGCGGCTACACAGCGCACTTTAACAGTAGTAAGATCTTCAGGGTTATCCGGCTGGATTTGGTTTGTTGGGTCAACCCCAAAGTGGTGCATGTCCAGCAGGTTTGTGCCACGTTCCGGGTGCAGCAAAGGCGCAGTGGGCAAAAGGGCTTCTTCTACACCCGTAACAACAGGCAGAATTTCATATTCTACCTCTACTACTGCTGCTCCTTGCTTTGCGGCAAGAAGAGTGCGCGCCACAACAATGGCCACTTCATCCCCTTCATAACGGGCATGGTTTGTGAGCAGGTACCTGTCTGCCGCATCTGCATGGCCTTCATAAATAGAATACGGGTGGCCAGCCGTGGCAAACATGGGCAGGTGAGCAACATCTTTAAAAGTAAAAACTGCCTCTACGTCCTGTATAGCAAGAGCTTTTTCTGTATGCACTGCTTTTACAAGCGCATGGGCATGGGGGGAGCGCACATACACGGCATGGCGCATACCCGGCATGGTAAAGTCGCCCGTGTAGCGCGACCGACCTGTTACTTTAGAAACAGCGTCATGACGTGGCTCTGCTGTGCCTATAGCCATAGTATTTCCTTTTGCGGGTTAGGCCACTTGTTTAACAAGAAGGGGTATAACATGCAGATCATCCGAATATTCCTTTGTTCTGCCAATTTCATAGCTGTAATTTGTAAAACCAGCTATGCGGGCCACTTCTGCCGCAACACCTTTTACATTAAGCACTGGGTGGCGCTTAAACACTTCTGGCAAGCCAGAAGTAAGGTTACACGCCAAACACTTGCCAGGGCGTTTTTTCAGCTCAAAAACAAGAGAAACCTCATCTGGTTTGCCTGCATCGCGGGTATTTGGGGCAAGCACTATATCATACGCGCCTTCTTCTGCACCGCCAAAAAGGGCATCAAAAAAAGCTTCTGTACGCGCAGGGGGAAAAATAGCGGAAAGTTCTTCAGAGGTAAAAACATGGGATTGAGACATATTGATTCCTTTAGTCTTTTTTTATGTTGTGCTTGTTTTTCCACCAAGCAGAAAGCCGTGGTTCTTCACCTTGGTTTTTGGGCTGGTAATAGCGCCTAACCTGCACTTCTGCCGGGAAATATTCCTGTTCTACAAAAGCTTCTGGGAAATTATGCGGGTACTTGTAGTTTTGCCCAAAACCCCATTCTTTTTGCAGAGCAGTAGAGGCATTGCGTAAATGCAAAGGCACAGGCTTTGGGCCACTTGCCTTTACCTCGCGTGCGGCATTGTGATAGGCCGCATACGAAGAATTGCTTTTATGCGCAAGGCATAAATAGGTAACCGTTTCCGCAAGGGGTATAAAACCCTCTGGCATACCCACAAATTCCACAGCTTGCTGACAGGCAACAGCCAAAGGCAAAGCAGCCGGGTCTGCCAAGCTTATATCTTCTGAAGCAGAAAGAATAAGACGGCGACATATAACGCGTGGGTCTTCCCCACCTTCCAGAAGGCAGGCCAGATAATACAAGGCTGCATCCACATCACTGCCGCGTATAGACTTGATAAGCGCAGAGGCAAGCTCATAATGGCTGTCCCCGTCTTTATCATGGCGGGTCATAACTTCAGGCATGGCGCGGCGTATGCCTTCTAAATTACGTTCTTCTTCTGGCATACCCGCTACATATTCCAGTAAATTCAGCATAGTACGGGCATCGCCATGCGCCACTGTGGCAAGAAAATCCAAACAGTCTTCTGGCAGGCGTATCCCGCTTTTTTCTGCCCCGCGTTTTGCCAAAAGCAGCAGTTCATCCCGCAGTAAGGGGCGCAAGCGCAATACATGCATACGAGAGAGAAGCTGGCGCGTAACACTAAAGGAAGGGTTTTCCGTGGTGGTAGCCAGCATGACAATAGAGCCGCTTTCTAAAATAGGCAGAAAAAAGTCTTGCTGGGCTTTGGAAAAACGGTGTAATTCATCTAAAATAAGAATATCTACATTTGCCAGTTGCTTACGTAACTGGGTAAGGCCAGCCTCCGGGGCACTAAGGCGCAGATAGTTTTGGCCGCGCGCTTTGGCAAGAAGGAGGGCAAGGGTAGATTTACCACAGCCAGGAGGCCCAAAAAAGAGTAAAGAAGGCAGACGCGGCGCATTTAAAAAAGCCCGCACTTTTTCCATGATATGGCTTTGACCCACAAATTCTTCTAAAATTTGCGGCCGTATGCGTTCAGGAAGTGGGCTGACCAGAGACATACCGTACCTTGCGTTTTGCGTATGCGATGTTATTGCAGGCAGTGTTTTGCCCAAAAGTGCAAGCCAAGCACCAACAGGGCCGCGCTTTCTACGCGCAATACGCTCTCACCCATAGAATACGCCTGGAAGCCCTGTTTTGTAAAGAGGGCCACTTCCTCAGGGCTAAGGCCACCTTCAGGCCCAACAATGGCAACTGTATACCCTTGCGGCGCAAGAGCTTGTGGGCCAAGCAACTGCCCTTCGTAATCTGCCTCTACCAGTAAATGCTTATGCACAGGCATGCTACCTGTGCTGAGGCCTGCCACTTTTTCCAGCATAGCTTTAGCGCTTTTAAGAGGCAAAAGTTCCGGCAAATATGGGTTACGGCACTGCTTTGCCCCTGCAAGCAAAGAACCCTGCCCTACATCGCCACTTTTGGGTAATGGGTAATTAGAACGTGCTGCCTGCCAGAACCACAGGCCTTTTGCCCCAAACTCCACCGCTTTTTCCACCACATAACTGCGCCTTGCGGCTTTGCCCCAGGCTACTGCCAAAATAAGGCCCCCTTGCGGTTCTGGAAAATTTTCTATACCCACAAGGCTTAATTCTACAGATTTTTTGGGAAATGCCAGCACCTTAGCTTTTGCTATACGGCCAAAGCCATCCATTAGCTCTACTTCTTCCCCTTTTTGCACACGCAATACAATGCTTAAGTGATGGGCTTCTGTATCTTCCAAAAAAACAGTATCTCCCCGGCTGTGCTTTGCCAGCTCTGGGAAAAAAAAACGATGTTCGCTCATGGTATTCCTTATGTTTTGTTAGCAGGCAAGTCCCCTTAAACAGTATGTGTATGCAAGTGTACTTATCTGGGTGCCTGATTACCAGCGCCACTTTCTGGGCTGGTATGGCTTTTTTTTATCGCGATAAATTCATCTAGCAGATGTACAAGCTTGCCGTATTTTTTGCGTATTTCCAAGCCCTGAGCACTAAGAGCAGCTTCTGGCTTTTCAATATAATGCTTGCGCAAATAGGTATCATTCAGCATAGCTTCTGTAAAATGGATAACACTTTGCACCAGAGAATCAAAATATGTACTAAGTTCAAACTTATAGGACCGCAAAAGTTCAACCGCTTCTGTAAGCATGGCTAAATAAGAAAGGTGTACCCCTTTATATTGTCTGGACTTTATATCCTCCAGCAAGCGAACAGTTCGAGCCTGTTTGATATATTGGTAACGGCTTTGCAATTCTGCAAGCGGTTCTTTTAGCTCTGTTGGTATATCGTATTGTTCTATTTGTTCCATGTAATTATCTAAAATCTTAGAAGCAAAACTAAAAAAATCTTCGCTGTAGCCAATCATACGGCGCTGGTGTTTGGTAAGCCATGCATATAAAAACTTAATGCGTTTTTCTTCTGTATCTGTATTTTCAATAACTCCTGTTCGTTTATAGACAATGCGGCCGTAATATTCCCCTTTAGCAATGTCATTTAAGCGCAGAATAAGATTATTAGAGTCGCGTATGACATTGGGCCCAACAATAGACCTGCCTGTCATGGGGTGGATAATGCTTTGCTGTTCTACAGAAATAGCGCGGTCTTGCCGTACGTTATCGGCATCAAAGGCGTGTTGCCTGTAGCGCACGCGTATAATGGCCACACGGTTTTTTGCGTCTACAAAAGCATTTTCTTCTGTAATGGCCTGTAGGGTTTCTGTCTGGTCAGCGTCTATCTGGATAAGCGCAATTTTTTCCACATTCGGGTAACGGGAATTTTGTCCGCTATTCCATATAGTTGTAAGTACCCTGTCAGACTGCCCAAGCACACGCACTAAAAAGCGTTCTCCCATTTTATGCAGACGACGCGCAAAAAGCGCAGCAGAGGTGCGGCGTTCTGACGCAATAGGAAACCCATAAAGCTCCATAAGGTACTGCATAACAAAGGTGCGGTTTTGTTCATACAGTTCATTATTCCCCACCTGGAATTTACCAATGCGTACGCCAAAGCGCTTTAACTCCCCATCTATATCCGAAGGGAACGAGGCAAAAGCCCCGGAGAGCATAAACGCGCCGCCTGTATGGCGTGAAAGCACATGCGCCCTGTCCATGGCAAGCAAAAAAGGCAATGCGCCAGAATATAATTCCAGCGCGGTAATGTCTTGATGGTAATAGCGTTTGCGGAATTCTTCATGCAAGGGCCTTGGCAAACGGCCTAAAATTGTTTGCATATTGGCGGCTGCCACGGTATTTTCCAAGGGGCAGCATTCGCCTTGGGCAATATCTGTAAGGTCGGTGTGCGGATGCAGCATATCGTACTGGAATACTTCAGAAAAAGAAGTAAGCGGCCTATCCATTGCTATCATGGAAAAGCCTGGGAGAGAGCGGTATTCTAGCACATCTGGTTCAAAAGATGGCAAAAGATTGCGGGGGTCAACAAGGGGGTAGTCTGGCTGCTCACAAAAAGGCCGCAACAAACACTCCCGTATATGGACAATATCTAAATAGCCCCGCAGCTCTTCTAAATCATGGATAAGAAGGGCATCATCAAAATATGCTATTTCGGTATATGGCCAGGGGGTCTGGCTAAAGGCGGCTTTGTAATCAAAGTTCCGGGGCATCCCAACACCTGCATTAGAAAGAGAATAGTCACGCCAATTACCGACGCTCACGGCATACAGACACTTCTTAAAATACGCATTTTTCCAGAAAATGCAAGCCCGGCTGCCTTTAATGGCAGAAAAACCCCAGCACCTAGAGGC
Organism: uncultured Desulfovibrionaceae bacterium; assembly: GCA_964589455.1. Lineage (GTDB taxonomy): Bacteria > Desulfobacterota > Desulfovibrionia > Desulfovibrionales > Desulfovibrionaceae > CAZPTC01. The sequence continues at coordinate 9,200 of CAZPTC010000044.1, forward strand.
AAGGGAAAATATAGCTCAATGAAAGAGCAATAGTGTAAAAAACTGCCACTTTTTTTACCAGAAAAAACCTTGCACCACACCCATTGCATTTGGTATGGTCTTTCCACACGTTTTCTATTTTGTGTCTTTAACCCCTCTTTATATGGATATACAAACACCTACCCAATCCCTGCTAGCCCTTACTGCGCTTATTTTTGAGGCCCATTCCGTTGTTCTTTTTTTGGTGGAAGAAAATGGTGAAGCTGTGCCTGTTGCCTATTATAACCAGGCCGGACAAATAGACCCCCACGCGCGCATACGACCAGGTAAAGGCCTTGTTGGCTGGATTTTACGCAACCAGGAGCCACTTCTTATTGATAATAAAGAAGAAAGCCAGCTTGGTTATTATCTGGAAGGGCAGGAGCCGCCCATACTTTCATTTATGGGATACCCTGTTACCCGAAAAGACGAATACGGCTGCACCGGTGTTTTATGCGTAGACAGCTTAAAACCTGCGGCCTTTGCGCATTCCCGCCAAGCATGGCTGCACCATTTAGCCCAATGCATCCCTACCATTGAATACACCTTGTCAGAAGCCCAAAACCAGCGGGAAAGCGTGCATTATTTTGCGGCTATAGAAAAGCTGCTGGATTTGCGTACCCACTACCAGGGCTGGGGCCCCTATATCAGCCAGGCACTGGAGTATCTTACCCAGGTAACAGGCTTTGAATACGCAGCCTTTGCTTCGCGCCCAGGGGACAGCGAAACCTATACGGTAGAAAATGACTGCCCCCTTTTGCTTACAAGCAAAAAAGAGCTGCCGGAATTTGCCCTTACCCACGGTATTACAGGTTGGGTATTCCGCAATGAAGAGCCTGTGTATAATGAAGGTATGGGCAACTCTACCTCCCGCTCTACTCTTTTTGGTGTTCTGCCCCCAGCTATTGGCACCATGCCGGAATTTGCTTCTACCCTGTGTGTGCCTATTAAAGTAGAAAAAAGCACACAGGCAGTACTGAGCTTTGGCTCCACAAGCCCGCGTATTATCAGCCCCGCCCTGCGCCTGTTTTTGCGCATGGCAGCGGATGATATGGCCCGCTTGCTGGAAGGTGTTGCCTTACGCTACCGTATAAAAACGCTTACCCCAAAAGCCCAGCTACATACAGAGGAAATTGTGCCAGATGTTGAAAGCTGAAACATGCGCCCTAGGTTTTGCCTGACAAACCACTCAAGGAGTTTTTATGCGACAACTCAAACTTCTTTCTGTTTTGCTTTGCAGCCTTGCCCTTACAGGTTGTGTTGATTTTGAACCCGATAAGATTATTTTACAAAACAACCTTTCTGTAGAAGAAGGCCTTGCTTTGTATAATGCCGAGGGGAATAACAGTATACGGGGCAGCGCCTTACTACGTAACTCTGAGGGTAAAATTGGCACATGCGCAGGCTTGGAAGTTATTCTTACCCCGGCCACCCCGTATGCGACTGAGCGTTTTCAATACACATTTGCTTCTTTAGATCATGGTTTTACCAGCTATACTGAGTATGATACCTTTATCCCAGATGCCCCGGGTTACTATGCGTCTCAACGCAAAGCCACATGCGATGCAGATGGTTCCTTTTGGTTTGAAAATCTGCCAGATGGTACCTATTACATTACTTCGCATATTCGCTGGGTAGAAAAAGCAAAAAACCCTAAGGAGTATGATAAAAACTACTCTGGCACTGTTATGCAGCGTGTGCATATACAAGGCGGCAAACGCCACAGAATAGTGGTAGGGGCTGAAACTAATTCTTCTTGGTAGTGCTATAAAAACTGCCAGATTAAAGCAGAAAGGGCGAATGTATGCTTTATACGTTCGCCCTGTTTTTTTATAATGGGGGCGAACTGCCCCCATTACATATACATTATATTAAGAAGCTTTCAATTCGCCAATAAAGTCGCGCAGAGTTTCAAACAGCTTCTTGGCAACATCCGGGTGTTCGCCTATCACGTTCTTCAACTGGAAGGGGTCAGTCTTACGGTTGTAGAGCTCATCCTTTTCCGGCACATCGGCTGTGCTGGAGGGGGTGCATGTCCACTGATCCGCGCCGTCAATGGTGGCGTTTTGCTTGTGGCGTTCTTGTATATCAATACCCTGGATAGCAGCAGCTTCTGCCATGCCTTCAAAAGCTTCTGCAAAAAGGCCTTTGCCACCTGTAGCAGAAAGGTGGGAGCTGTCTATATTACCGCCGTAGAATTCCATAGCCATCATGCTTTGGTCTTCATCGGGCTTATTCCAGTGGATATAGGACCAGTCGTCTGTATAAATAGCCCAGGAATAGGGGTAGTAGCCCGCAATGGCAAAGTCGCGCACTTTTTCTACTTCACCCCGCACTAAGGGCAACAAAGATTTGCCCTGCATATCCGGGTGAACACCAATGCCCAGCCAATCGCACACTGTGGGGGCTACGTCGCAAGACTGTACAAAGCCTTTAATGCGCTGACCGGCCTTAATGCCAGGGGCACGCAGCAGCATGGGGGTATGCACTAATTCTTCATACGGCCAGGGGCGCACTTTACGCATAAGGCCGTGGCCATGTTCGCCATTGCCAAGGGGTTCGCCGTGGTCAGAAACCATCATGAACAGGGTGTTTTCTTCCATGCCCATGCGGCGTATGGCATCTAAGAGTATGCCAAGGTACTTATCACACAGGGTAACAAGTTCTGCATAAAGCATACGGATGTGGTTAAGCTGGGCTTCTGTGTAAATATTGCCAATAACTTCCGGGAAAGGCAAAAATTCATCTTTGCCTTTGTATTCCGGGTCATAGGGGCAGGGTTCGTCACGGTAGACAGATGGTGGATCCCAAGGCTCATGCGGGTCAAAGCTGTCTATCCACAGGAAGAACTGCTTGTTGCGGTCAGTTTGTTCCAGGTATTCAATGGCTTTTGTAATTGTTTTGGCAACATAGCGGTTTTCTTCTACGCCGCCGCCATATTGACGCTGGCGCAGGTAGTTACGCACTTCGCCAAGGGTGGCATCTGCCACAACAGCGCCCACGCGGTTGCAATATTCTTTATAGGAAGACTCTTCCACATAATCACGCGGATCAAGATGCAGAAGGGGGTCTTGCTCATAATAGTAGTCGTCCGCTTCGTGGCCGTGGGTAAACCATACTTTGTCAAAGCCGCGGGTATAGCCGAATTTGGGCAGACGATACATGGGGCAGTCAAAAATAAGGGCTGTATCAATGGGGCGGCCCCAGCAAA
>CAZPTC010000045.1:0-12118 GCA_964589455.1 uncultured Desulfovibrionaceae bacterium
AAGCTTTGGGCGCACTGGGGGGAAGGAAAACCCCTTTTGTACACAAAAGGGGTTCCCGCCCCTCCCCCAACTCTCATCTTCTTTCCCGAGCCTGGTAGCGGGCCATACGTTTTTCAAGACGCCTTGATGTAGCTGTAAGTGCCCAGCAAATAATAAAATACATAATGCCAATGGTAAAATATAACTCGGCAGAGGCGGTGACAGTGCGGTTATCAATTTGCGTGGCAGCGCGGGTGAGTTCTGTAATGCCAAGCACATAGGCAAGGGATGTGTCCTTGGTAAGGGAAACAAACTGGTTGACAAAAGAAGGTATCATATTGCGCAAAGACTGTGGCAAAATAACGTACATCATGGCTTGTACGTGGGAAAGGCCAGAGCTGCGGGCGGCTTCCATTTGCCCTTTTGGCAAAGCCAGAACGCCAGCGCGTACAATTTCTGCTATATACGCGGAGGTAAAGACAACAAATGCCACAAGGGCGCTTTCTATTTCCGGTAATTGCTGGTTAAAGAGGATTGGCAGGAGGAAATAGAACCAAAAAATAACCATAAGCAGGGGGATACCGCGGATAACTTCAACATAGATAGTAGATATGAAGCGGAGCAGGCGGTTATTGGAAAGGCGCATAAGGCCAAAGGCAAGGCCAATCCAAAAGGCGAAAAAAATGCCTGCAATGGAAAGATAAATGGTAAGGGCAATGCCGCCAAGGGGGCCATCTGGCCAGGCACCAACAAGCAAGTAGTCAAAATTGCGATATACGACGTCCCAGTTACCCATGTTGATTCCTCCCTGTTGGGACAACGCCATCTGTACTGGATGTGCGAAGTGCGCGCGCGTTGTATTGCGTGATAAGGAAAGAGACAAGCAGGGAGACAACAAGGTAGAGTATGGTGGAAACTGTGAAGGGCTCAAAACCGCGTGCCGTGTGCGATTCTACCTGACGTGCCATATACGTAAGTTCTGCTACACCAATAACCATACAGAGGGAGGAGTTTTTAAATAAGTTGAGGGCCTGAGAAATAAGCGGGGGAATAATAATGCGGAAAGCCTGTGGCAAAATAACATAGACCATAGATTGCATAAAACTAAGGCCAACAGCACGGGAGGCTTCTAACTGGGTTTGGGGTATGGAGTTAATGCCAGAGCGCAATTCTTCTGCAATAAAGGCAGATGTGTAGATAGAAAGGGCTATAACGCCGGCAGCAAACTCAATATTTTGTTGGTAAAGCCAGTTTTTGGCAAATTCTGGCAATACGGCATCTGAGCCAAAGTACCAAAAAAGTATTTGCACAAGCAGGGGGGTATTGCGAAAAAATTCTGTATACGCGGCGCCTATCCATGTAAGGGGCCAAACTTTAGAAAGGCGCATAACCGCAATAGCAGTACCCAGCAGCATGGCAAAAAAAAGACTTATGGCAGAAATTTGCAAGGTTGTGTAAAAGCCTTGCAGCAGCCAGTCCAGGTACTCACCTTGGAGCACTATTTTCCAGTTAAACGTATATCCCAATGGTATTCCCAAGCGTAATTAAAAGTTTTTTTAGAAAAGGGAGGGGGGAGTCCCCTCCCCAAAATCTACAGGTCTATGGCCACAGTTCCATGTTCCACTGGAGGGGAATATGGTAATTGGTATCCGGGCCAAACCAGCGGTCATATATTTCTTTGTACTTGCCAGAGCGCCACATATCCATAAGGGCAAAGTTCACGGCATCGCGCAGCTTGGAGTCGTTTTCCACCATGCCAACTGCGTATGGCTCAGAAGCAATAAAGGGGCCAACCACTTCCCATTGGGCGGGGTCTGGGTCAGAGTTTTTAAGACCCACAAGAATGGGTTCGTCTGTAGTAACAGCCACAACCTTACCTTGCTTCAGGGCAAGAAAAGCCTGGGGATATTCGTCAAAAGAAACCACCGTGCAATCTGGCTGGGCAACTTTCATATTTTTTTCAGAGGTGGAGCCTTTAACGCTGCCAACACGCTTGTCTTTAAGGTCTGCGGCAGAGGTTATGCCACTGTCTTTTTTAACAAGCAGGCGCTGGCCTCCGTCAAAATAGGTAATGGAGAAGTCCACAGTGTCATCACGGGCAATGGAGTGGGTCATGGTGGCAAGAATAACGTCAACAGAGCCTTGGGTAAGCATGGGTATGCGGGTGGCACTGGAAACTGTTTTATATTCAGGTTTTACGCCCATAAAAGCGGCAATGCCATCGCAAAGCTGCACATCAAAACCAGTAACCTGCTTTGTTTTTTCATCAATAAAACCAAAAGGTACTGTGGAGTCACGCACGCCACAAATAAGGGTTCCACGGGCTTTAATCTCGTCTAATTTGCCAGCAAAAGCGTCTGTTACCGGCATGGTAAGCAGGGCAAGCATGGCAAGGGCGAGGAAACGTTTCATAACACAACCTCCATCTTAGTTCTAAGAGTTTAAAAGAACAGTATGCTTAAGGCGTAATGCCTGAAAAGCTAAAGTATTTCTTTAAGGAAGGCCTGGGTTCTTTCATGCCTTGGAGTAGTAAAAAACACATCTGGTGTGGCTTCTTCTAAAATTTCGCCATGATCCATAAAAATAACGCGGTCTGCCACTTCACGGGCAAAGCCCATTTCGTGGGTTACCACAAGCATGGTCATGCCTTCGCGGGCAAGGTCTTTCATGACGTTTAGCACTTCGTTAATCATTTCAGGGTCAAGGGCAGAAGTGGGTTCGTCAAAAAGCATAACTTTGGGCTGCATGGCAAGGGCGCGGGCAATGGCAACGCGCTGTTGCTGACCACCAGAAAGCTCTACAGGGTACTTATGCGCCTGGCTGGAAATGCCCACGCGATCCAAAAGAGCCATAGCCTGGGTAATTGCTGCGGCTTTGGGGGTTTTGCGCACTTTAATGGGTGCTAAGGTAATATTTTCCAAAATGGTAAGGTGCGGGTATAAGTTGAATTGCTGGAACACAATGCCAACTTCTGCGCGTAGTTCGTTTACGTCTACGCTTTTATCGTAAATGCTTTTACCTTCAAGGGTTATGGTACCACGTTGTATGGGTTCCAGGCGGTTAAGGCAACGGATAAAGGTGCTTTTTCCACTGCCGGATGGGCCGCAGATAACAAGCACTTCGCCTTTTTCCACATGTTCATTTATCCCTTTTAAAACCTGGAAATCCCCGTACCATTTGTGGATATCCTGGAATTCAATCATGGCCATGTAAAACCCTCCACGGTCGTGTTGTCGCTAAAACGTAAGGCTGGTATGCTTTAAAGAATAAGGGTATGCACTGGTGATAGAGTTCCCTTTACCATTTTTGTAAGGATATGCTTTTTTTCTCCCAGCCGCAAGACTTGAGTTAGGGGAAATTTTTCCTTGGGAAAAATTTCCCCTGTCAAACTATTGACAGGGGAGGCAAACTAAGGAAAAGTTAAAAAAAAGAAAATGCTTGAGCAGGGGAAGGTCAGTTCATGGGCCAAAGCGGTATAATAGGTGAAAGTTCCACACTTGCGGAAGTATTCCGCGTGCTTGGCAAGGTAGCGCCAACTGACAGCACAGTGCTTGTAACTGGGGAATCTGGCACAGGTAAAGAGCTGATGGTGCGTGCCCTTCATACGCAAAGCCTGCGCAAAGATAAACCTTTTGTCCCCATAAACTGTGGGGCCATACCCCATGAACTTTTAGAGTCTGAGCTTTTTGGCCATGAAAAAGGGGCCTTTACCCATGCCATACGCACAAAGCCGGGACGCTTTGAAATGGCAGAAGGCGGCACCATTTTTCTGGACGAAATAGGGGAGATGGATATAACCTTGCAGGTAAAGATTCTGCGGGTTTTGCAAGAAAAAGAAATTGAGCGTGTAGGGGGCAGTGCGCCGCGCAAAGTAGATGTGCGCATTGTAGCGGCAACCAACCGCGACCTTGAAGAAGAAGTGGCCAAGGGCCGCTTTAGGGAAGACTTATATTACCGCCTTAATGTTATCCCTTTACATTTGCCGCCATTGCGAGAACGCGGGGATGATATTTTACTACTTGCCCAAGCCTTTTTAGAGCGCTTTTGCGAAAAAAAAGGCCGCCCTACATTAAAATTAGAAGATACGGCTGCCCGCGTGCTTTTGGGGTACCCCTGGCCTGGCAATGTGCGCGAGCTTGAAAATTTTATGGAGCGCCTGAGTATTCTGGTAGACGGCGATATTGTGGGTGTAGAGGATTTGCCCCATAAAATTATAGACGCTGTTTCTATGGACAAGCTGCCAGAACTGCATACATTTAAAGATGTGGCCCCTGCCGGTTCAGCAGGGCAGGCAAAGGCCATAGTGCAAAATTTTGCGCCTGTTGGTGCCGGGGGCTCTTTTGTTTTGCCAACTATTGCCGATATGCAAGGGAAGAGCCTGCGTGAGTTTATTGATATGTTGGAAGACTCCCTTATGGATGAAGCCTTAAGCATGGCAGAAGGCGTTAAAAACCAGGCTGCGGAAATATTGGGCATGAAACGTACCACTTTTATTGAAAAAATGCGGAAAAGAAAGGGCTTTGAAGAATAAGCCCAAAATGCCCTGAAAAGAATTTGTAAACCTATTTATCCGCTTCTTTTATCCGATTTGTCACCCAGAGGTTTTGTGCGTCGCTTTGCATCTTGTTATTTTTTCTTTCCTTTTTTGGCATTGGCCTTTGGCTTTATGCCGGGGGATTCTTTTGCCGCAAGCTGGAGCTGGGCAGATACCGCAGCAGGGCGAGACAGAATACAACTTGAGCTGGATAACCCCCAGCAGCGCGTAAGTGTTAACCGCACTGGCCCGCAAAGTTTAGAAATTGCTATAAGCCCCGCGCCAGAAACATTGGCGCAGACTGGCAATGCCAGAACAGGCAACCTTACCACAACACTTAGCAATCTAGACGCGCAGGGCAGGGCAGTGCTGAATCTTGCAAGCCCGGCTTTTGGGTATATTGTGGCGCAAGATGGCCCTGGCCGCGTAGTAGTGGATATTTTTCCAGACCCTTTAGGCGCGCGTTGGCAGCCGGGTGGTGGTCTTGGTCCTGTTGTGCAGACGCCAGCCGTGCAAGCCCCAGTAGCGCAAATACCTCCTGTGCAAGCAACTCCTCCTGCAGAACCACCTGCTGCACAAGCGACTCCTCCTGCTGCGCCGCCCGTTGTACAAGTGACTCCTCCTGTCATTGAGCCGCCTGCTGCGCAAACGGCTACGACCCAAGTTCCCGCAGAGGTTCCTACAGCTCAAGCTCCAGCCGTGCAAACCACGCCAACTGCAATAGCCCCAGTTACACAGCCAGTCGCACAGCCAGTCGCACAGCCCCCAGTTGTACAACCCCAAGGTACGCAAAATCCTGTAGCTGAACCACCCACAGCGCAAGCCCCTGCTGTGCAGGAACAAGTACCCGAGCAAAACCCTGCTGCCCAAGCCCCAGTTGTAAATGCTACACCTGCAGGGCAAGTTCCTGTTGCGCCAGTACAAACTGTTCAGCCAGAAACGCAGCCCCCTGCTCAAGCCCCGGCGCAAAACCAAACACTGCCTGTGCCTGCCCAGCCCCAAGCCCAAGCTCCTGCCCAAACGCAAACCCAAACCCCAGAAGTAGCACCGGGTACCCGTGTACCTTTAAATACTACACCGCCGCAACCTGAAGCAGTTAATACCCCGTCTGCAACTACGCCCAATTTTTCCAGCGCTGCGGGGGCTGCTACTGCATCACCTGAGCCCACGCAAGCAACGCAGGCACCTGCACAAGTTGCTGTTAGCCCTGCTCAACCTACTGTACCAGTTGGGCAGGAAGGCGCGCAAAATGTTCCGCCTGCGCAGGTGCCAGTGGCACAGCCAAACACAAATCCTGCGCAGTCCAATCAGCAGGTTCAACCTGCTCAGCCAGTTCAGCCTCTTTCTCCGGCTGCTCCCCAAATTACTTCTCAGGCCACTCCACAGGCCGTTCCGCAGGCTACCCCTTCGCAAGCCACCCAGCCTTCTGCCCAAGCATCAACAGTCCCGCCAGCAGCGGCAGAAAACGCTGGTTCTGCGCGTGTGCGCCTTAACATGGGCGGAAAAGAGCAGTCTGTAGAATACAACCTTAACCCCACACCTGTTCAAGGCCAGGCAGGGGCGCAAGGCGGCCTTGTTTTTACGGCTACGCCAGTAACAGAAACTGCTGTTCAGGCAAATACCCCCAATCAAAATACCGCCCCGAATACTGGCGCAAATACAACGCAAACAGATACAGCGCAAAATGCTGGTCAAGAGCAAGTACCGGGAGTAACCCAAACTCCTGATGTGTCTTTGGAACAACCTTTGGGACAACCTGCTGTCCAAGCTCCCGTGCAGCCAGCTATGGATGCTGGGCAAAATACCCAGCCAACGCAGCCTCCGCCTCTGGGGCAAGAAGTTGCTCCCACACCAGTGCAAGAGCCAGCTTTGCCTCCAGATCAAGCTCCAGAACAAAATCCTGCTCAGTCTGTCAGACAAAACTCTGGTCTTGCCTCCGCAGCACAGGCTGCTCCTGCCCAGACTCCAACTAGTCCTGCAACAGAAAACTCCATGCCCCCAGAGGCAAATGCCCCTCAGCCAGATGTGGCAAATGCCACTAGCCCTACGGTTTCAACCAAACCCCAAGGCCCTCCTATTCTTTTTGTGGATGAGGCAGGCAACCCTGTCCCTCCCCCGCCAGATACCCAGGCTTTGATTAAAGACGCAAGGTCTCTTATTACCCAAGGTAATTACCAGGGTGCTGTGCCTATTTTAGAGCAACTGCGCAATTTAGTGACTGAGCCTGTTTTGCGTGAAGAAATTTTATATTTACGTATGAATTCTCTTATGGAACTGGGCAGGCCGGACTACGCAGGCGATGGAGTGGCAGAAGGGGTTATACAGGCCGCCAATGAGGCCATGAATTTTAACCTGGAGTCTCCGCGTGTGCCTTCTGCACTTACTGCACTTGCCCATGTAAATACACGCATAGGGCATTTGGAAGACGCGCATGGCTATGTGTTTTTATTGCGGAAAAATTATCCACAAAACGCTATGGTGCCCATTCTGCTTAACCAGCTTGCCTACAAGTATGCAGATAATGGCCGTTATGCAGAAGCTATTGACGTGGCACGCATTGTGACACAAGAGTTCCCAAACTCTGATCAGGCGCGGGAAGCAGCACGTCTTGTGGCGTATTCCTATTACAAGCAGGGGCTTTACGATAAAGCTCTTGAATTTGTAGAGTTTATTGATAGGCGCTGGCCTAACATCTACTTAGATTACCCAGACTATTTGCGCATGTCAGCAGATATGCGTTTTGCCCAGGGTAAACTGCCAGAAGCGCTTACAACGTATTGGCTGGAGTATAACTTAAACCCGCTTTTGCCTACTTCTGCGGATATTTTGTTCCGTATTGGCGAAATATATTATATACTGGGTGAAGAAGAAAATGCGCGGATAGTGCTGGAAAGCTTGCTGGAAAAATTCCCGGAAAGTGCGGTTGCGCCTAAAGCTCTTTTATGGGAAGGCGAAGGCGGTATTTACCCGGAAAACCTTACTTTAGATGAAATTTTTGCCATTTTTGAAAAGCCAAACCCTCGCATACCCAGCTTTTATTACCAACGTATTTTAAATGAATACCCAGACGCCCCTGTTACGCCCGCTGTTAAACTGCGCCTTATTGCATGGCAGCTTTGGAATGGGGAATATGAAAATGCTATGGATCAGGCCCGCAGTTATTCTATTGACTACGCAGGCAGGCCAGAGTCTATACAGGCTATGCAAGTGTTGCTGCGCGGTTTTGCGCATGAGCTGGGCATTGCCCTTTCAGAAGAAAACTACGACAAAGTGCTTTCTTTGTGGCAAAGGTACCCCCAAGTGCATGAATATTATAATCCTATGGAAGATGATATCCGTGTGGCTTTGGCGCGCGCAAACCTGAACAGAGGGAATGAAGCAGAGGGCTTAGATCTTTTGGCTCCATTTTTAGGAAGCCCGGAAAACTCCAAGTACGGGCAATACGCGTACAATATTTACCTGGCATCCTATATGCGCACGTCTAACTGGGCTGGCATTTTGGAGCTGGGGGACAAGGTAGCAAATTGGAATTTGCCGCAAGATATGCGGGATCAACTGGACTACGCCTTGGCGCTTTCTGCAGAAAACCTTGGTTTACCTGCCAAGTCTTTGCCTTTATGGCAAAAACTTGCGCCTAATGAAACCATACCCTTGTACCAAAGGGCGTATGCTACCTACTTTTTGGCTCGAGACGCTGAAGCAAGGCAGGACTTACGCGCAGCGTACCAGTATAATTTAGACGCGCTGGCTATGTTTAAAGACTTGGAAACAGAAGGCTCGCCTTACGCAAGCCCGGAACGCCAAAGGGAATCTATTGCGGCCCTTATGGAAGTAACAGAAATAGCCGGCCGTTATGCAGAAGCATTGGAATGGGCAAGTGAATACGCCCGCTTTGTGCCCAATACTTCCCCAGATTATGCGGGGCTTAGGTTCCGTGAAGCGCGCCTGTACCGTAAAATGGGCGACTTAGCCCGCTGGCGTTCTATATTGGAAACCATTATAGCAACAGAGCCGGATTCCGTTTTTGGCAAAATGGCTGCTTCAGAACTGCGCACATTTGATGTTGCGCGCGATTTACAACGCTTTGCAGAATAGATTAAGCATTAAACAGGTTGAAGGAAGAATATGGAATTAGGGGGCATTATTGTTGGCCTTGGCAACCCGGGAAAAAATTATACTAACACAAGGCACAACATGGGCTTTGCCGTGCTGGAAGAAGTGTTGTGTTCTATGCAGGCAGAAAGTGTAAGTAATAAGTTTAATGCACTTTTATGGCGTGCAGTGCCCCCAGGTGCCTCTTTACCCTGGCTTTTTGCCATGCCACAAACATTTATGAATTTAAGCGGCGAACCCACACAGGCCATTATGCACTGGTATAAACTGCCTGTAGAAAAACTGCTGGTTGTCCATGATGAGCTGGATTTACCCGTTGGCCGCATGAAGTTTAAATTAGGTGGCGGTGTTGCGGGGCATAATGGTTTAAAGTCTATGGCAAGCTGCATGGGCACCCAGAATTTTCACAGGTTACGCATGGGTATTGGCAGACCCGCGCATATACTTGGGGGAGATATAGCCCCCTATGTTCTTGGGCGTTTTGCGCCGCAAGAGCGCGAAATAATAGACCAAGCTTTGCCGCGTGCTGCAGAAGCAGTGCGACTTTTTATAGAAAAAGGCCCCACACAGGCAACAAATACAATAAATATGAAAGAAAAAACGGAAGAAAAAATATCTTAAACCTCTACTAAGCCTCTTGCCAAACGGAAAAAAATGCGGTAGTGCATTCCTACACGGCATTATGCAGCCCATGTGTATAGCATATATTGTTTCAATTGGGTTGCTAGAATGCGTTATTCCGGCTAATATGTAGCATTTTGCTTGTGCTACCAGCCGAAGAACATGCACAAAACCAAGCTGCACCGGATTATAAGGCGGCTTACAACGTATCTTCCATATAAAATGGGGATACATTGGCAGTTATTCTTGTAAAAAATACATGTCTTATACTGCCTGCTTGGAAGCGTAGTAGATTTTGCCGTGTACCCATGACTGCCAGTTTTGCGCTATGTATGCAGTGTATGCATCTATTTTGGGCTTTACTGGTGGTGTATACCTTTTCTTTTCTTTTTTCTGGTGCTCAGGCTATTGCCTATTGCGCTTTATCATTAAATCATTCACAAGCTTATCATCATCTTTTTATTGACGCATACATGGCTTTATGCCCCATTATGTGTGCATGATGTGATGCAGGCTGTGCGATTGTAAGTACAATTTATGCAAAAAGTGCGTTGTATACTCTAACCCGGTGGTAGAAATGCGGAAAAGAAAGCCTTATTCTGCGGCCCATGCGCAGGAAATGTCTGAAACGCCAGAAGGTGTTGTGGAAAATTTAGAAAATGCCCTGCATCTTACGGATTTAAAAACCCATTCCATGCCAGAGCTTATGGCCCTTGCAGAGGAATATGGCCTGGAAAATGCCAGTGCCATGCGCAAGCAGGAGCTTATTTTTGCCCTCTTGCAGGCTTGTGCCTCCAAAAATCGCGCTATTATCGGCGATGGTGTTTTGGAAATAATGCCAGAAGGCTACGGTTTTTTACGTTCTGCTGTCAGCAGTTATATGCCAGGCCCGGACGATATTTACATCTCTCCCTCCCAAATCCGCGCCTACCATTTGCGTAAAGGGGACTGTGTTTCTGGCCAAATTCGCCCCCCAAGAGAAGGTGAGCGCTATTTTACCCTTGTAAAAGCCCACGAAATTGGCTTTGAACCGCCAGAAAATTCCAAACATATTGTGCTGTTTGATAACCTTACCCCCATTTATCCGGACCGCCAAATGCTTATGGAAACAGGGGAAGGCAAAAATCTTTCTGCCCGCATTATTGACCTTATGGCCCCCATTGGCCTTGGGCAGCGCGCCCTTATAGTGGCACCCCCCCGCACAGGTAAAACCATACTGCTGCAAACCATTGCTAATTCTATTAATATTAATACGCCAGATGCCTACCTTATTGTGTTGCTTATTGATGAACGCCCGGAAGAAGTAACAGATATGGAGCGCACCGTTAAAAATGCGGAAATTATCAGCTCCACCTTTGATGAACCCCCGCAGCGTCACGTGCAAGTATGCGAAATGGTTTTAGAAAAAGCCAAGCGTCTTGTAGAACGCAAGCGAGATGTGGTTATTTTGCTGGATAACATAACCCGCCTTGGCCGTGCGTATAACGCGGTTACCCCGTCTTCTGGTCGTGTGCTTTCGGGTGGCTTAGACGCCAATGCCCTGCAACGTCCCAAACGCTTTTTTGGCGCTGCCCGTAATATTGAAGGCGGCGGCTCGCTTACCATTATCGCTTCTGCCCTTATAGACACTGGTTCCCGCATGGACGAAGTGATTTTTGAAGAATTCAAAGGCACAGGCAATATGGAAATTTACCTGGATCGCCACCTTTCTGAAAAGCGCGTGTTCCCTGCCATTGATATTAACCGCACAGGCACCCGTAAAGAAGATTTACTGCTTTCTGATGATGTGCTTAACCGCGTGTGGATACTGCGCAAAATTTTGGCGCCTATGTCCAGCATTGACAGCATGGAATTTTTGCTGGAAAAAATGCGCGGCACCAAGAATAATGCCGAGTTTTTGAATGGCATGAGTAAGTGATTATTGGGGGAAGGGAAAAAATGACTGCGTATCGCAAAAGCGCATTAGTTATTGTTTCCCTTTCCTCACTCAGCATTCTTTTTGCCCTCATGGGGTTTAGTGTGTTCTGGCCTGCCGGAACATTTTTGTATGCAGAGGCATGGGTTTTAATAAGTGTTTTTGCCCTCTCCTGCGTAGTGCTTACCCTGTTTTTTGTGCAGAAAAACCCCGTATTAATAGCAAGGCGCACCAAGGTAGAAATGCGCCCGGCGCAAATTGCCGTGCAAAGTCTGAATGGCCTTAGTTTTATGGCCATTTTAGTGCTTGCTGGTTTTGCAAAGCGTTTTAGCATGTGGGAACTGCCAGCAGGGTTTTTCTTTATTGGGCTTCTTCTGCTTTTAGGGGGCTTTTACCTTGTTTTTCAGGTTTTTTTGCAGAATACGTATCTTTTCAGCAATATTTCTGTAGAAGAAAACCAGCAACTCATCACTACTGGCCTGTATGCCAAAATGCGTCACCCCATGTACACAGGGGCCATACTTATTTTGCTTGCTATGCCCTGTATATTGCGCGCACCACTGGCATTTATACCGGTTACGCTTCTTTTTGCGGGTATATACGTGCGGGCAGTGGATGAAGAAACTTTTTTAAAAGCCCATTTACATGGGTATACAGCGTATTGCCAAAAGGTGCGGGTGCGCTTTTTCCCCGGCCTTTTCTGAAATAGCTAATTTATTGTTTTTTTATAAAAAAATAGTATAGGCCGGGATATTTTGGCAAGAAAAGCGCTTTTCTTTTTTGGGGGGTTGTGGCATACTCATCCGGTACAAAGAGGCCATACGAACGAAAGGTAGGTAGCCATGACCCAGAATTTCAAAACCCGCTCCATACACCTGGCTTTACATATCCATAAAGACCCTGCTGCTATGGCAGAGCGTGCCGCGCACCATCTAGCGGCCTGCTGCGAAGAAGCA
>CAZPTC010000046.1:0-12053 GCA_964589455.1 uncultured Desulfovibrionaceae bacterium
GGATTAGGAGGCCGTAAGTCGCTTTGCTCCAACGGCCTCTGTATGTGAACAAAAAGGTTTCTCCCTTCCCCCAACCCCCCATCCCTCTTCCAAAAAAACTTTTTAATATGATTAATATGTTTGGAAGAATTGATTTCTAACAAAAAAATCGATAAGCCACAAGATTTTTGCACCACCCCAGCAAAAAAACTCTACCCACATTGAATCCCTATTTTTGACAGCAAAGCCATTCACAATAAAAAGTTTTTTTGGGAGGGTGGGAGGGGGTTTGGGGGAACTCTTGCGCCAGGATGGCGCAAGCCGCGCAGCGCGAGCAAGGTCGGGCTTTGCCCGCCGAAGCGAGAGCGAGTGCCCCGCAGGACGCGGGGCCGAGCGTCATCTGTGTTGTTCACAAAAAAGGTTCCCGCCCTCCCCCAAATGGCCTTTCCCCCCCTCCCAAAAGTATACCATGCTGGCGCAGGCGGTCGGCATCGGAGCGGGCAACATACACAGCCTGCCCTGTTTCGTCTATTCCCGCATAAAACATGGCTGTAGCCACGGTTCCGGGTGTAGGCACAAAACACTGGATTTGCTGGGGTTTCCAATGGCGGGCTGCAAGCCAGTCTGCAAGGGCGCGCATGTCGTCATCCGTACAGCCCGGGAAAGCGCTGAGCAGGTAGGGGACAACGTATTGTTCTTTACCAGCGCGGGAAGATTGGGCGTAAAAGGCTTGTAAAAAGCGCTCAAAGCTTTGCATATTGGGCTTGCGCATGGCGTTAAGAACGTGCTCAACGCAATGTTCCGGGGCAACTTTAAGCTGACCGCCGGTAAATTCGCCTGTGTAGGCGGTAAGGGCGGCAGGGTCAAGTTCTGCAAGGTCAAAGCGTATGCCGCTTGCTACACGCACATTTTTTATGCCGGGTATGGTTTTTGCGGCGCGCAAAAGCTGAATATGCGCCTTCTGGTCAACGTGGAATAAGGGACAGGGCTTGGGGAATAAGCAACTTTTGCGGGTACAGAGGGGCCGCCCCTGAGGATTTTTGGGGGCAGCGCAGTTGCCTTGCCACATGTTGGCAGTGGGACCGCCAATATCGCTTATAGAGCCGGAAAAACCGGGCAGGGCGGCAATTTTGCGGGCTTCTTCCAAAATGGAGGCTTTACTGCGGGAAGCAAGGGTACGGCCTTGGTGCAGGGCAAGGGAACAAAAGGCACAGCCACCTCCGCAGCCACGGTGGGAGGTGATGCTGGTGCGCATAAGGGCGGCACCGGGGATAACCTGTGTATAGGAGGGGTGGGGTTCGCGGGTAAAGGGCAGGCTGTAGAGAAAATCAAGCTGGGCTTCAGAAAGGGGGGCAGCGGGTGGCTCTACGCACACAGCACGGCCAGCCACAGGCTGATAAAGGGGGGCAGAGCCCGTATGTACATGGGTTTCTGCGGCTAAGGTGGCGTCCATAAGCAGGCTTGGGCGCGCCAGAATATCGTCATGGGAAGGCAGAATGGAGGCAGCTGGGGTATCTGCCGGAATATCTGCTTCACGCACCATGCGGGCAGTACCCGGGATACCGGCAAGGGCTTCTTGCACAAGGGCTTTGGGTAAAATGGGGTCTGGGCATGTTTGGCGCACAGCCGCCAGTTTTTGGGCAACCTGCAAAATGGCGGATTCCCCCATGCCATAGAGAATAAGGTCTAGCTTGGCATCTGGCAGAAGGGATTTTTTCAGGCTGTCTGTCCAAAAATCGTAATGGGAAAGGCGACGCAGAGAAGCCTCAATACCGCCTGCAAGTAGCGGGATAGAAGGGAATGCCTGCCGCGCAAGGTTGGCGTATACGGTAACAGCGCGGTTAGGCCGCGCACCGCACTGGCCGCCGGGGGTGTAGGCATCGTCATGGCGCTTTTTGCGGAAGGCCGTGTAATGGGCCAGCATGGAGTCAACAGCTCCGGCACTGACACCTACAAAAAGGCGCGGCCTGCCCATACGGGAAATATCTTCTACAGAAAGCTTACCGTCTTTTTCCCAGGCAGGCTGGGCAATAATGCCCACGCGGAAGCCATGCGCCTCTAAATAGCGGCCAAGCAGGGGCACACCAAAAGAAGGGTGGTCAATATAGGCATCGCCCGATACAAGCAGGATATCCAGCTCTTCCCAGCCACGTTCTGCCATTTCTGCACGGGTGGTGGGCAAAAAAAGACGGGCAGAAAGAGAGGATGTATGGGAGGACTGGCGCTCTGGTCTGCCTGCAAAAGCTGGGCGGCCAAAACGGGAAGGCTGGCCAGATTGCCTGGGCTGGCGAGATTGCTCTGGTTTGTCAGCTTGGCCATACTGTGAAGGCTTGCCGTATGGGGCTTGTTGGCCATACTGAGAAGATTGGCCAGATTGTGAAGACTGGGCGCGTGGGGAGGATTTTTTAGACGCATCAGGCTTTTGCCCGCGAAAGGGAGGTTTTTCCACAAAAATTCCTATAAGCAAAAAAGAATGTTAACACTAAATAGCAGATTCAGCCCAAATAAGAGAAGCCTGCCGCCCGCACACAGTTTCCTTCCTGTAGGAGAAAAAGAGGGAATTAAGCTCTGCTGTGCAAAGGTCAAGCGAAAAAATATTGCGCGCTAAAAGCCCGGCGTGCAAAAGCTGCTCCCGCGTGAGGTTCCATAAGTCCATGCACTGGGTGCTGGAGTTCAGCCAAGGGCGGAAAGCTTCTGTCCATTCGGATTTAAAGTTCACAAATTCGGCAGCAGCAGGGCCAAGGCTGGGGCCGCGCACAGCCAGCCAGTCACTGGGACGCAAATTGTAATGGGCGCAAATTTCGCGTATGGCAACGCCAATAAAGTCCCTTCTGTTGCCACGCCAGCCAACATGCAAGGCGGCTATGTGCGTGCCATTTTTATGGGCAAGCATAATGGGCTGGCAGTCTGCGGTTTTTATAAGCAGGGCGTGACCTGTTGAATTTGCCTGTTCAGACTGGCCTGCCCCTTCTGTTTTGGCAAGGCTAAGGGCCATGCCATCCGCTCTGGGGTACTGGGGGCTTGGGTTTTGGTCTTGCTTTGCCTGCGCTTCTTCACTAAGGCCTTCTTTGTTTAAAAAAGGCGCGGCATCCGGGTTCTGCACATTTGGTTCAAATATGGTGTGTGTGCCATGCACCTGCACAAGTTCTGAAAATCCGGCAAGGGTATGCTCTGTGCAAAGGCGGCGGCGGTTTGCGCAAATTTCTTCCCGCGCAGGGGTAACACCTAAATCTTTATCTAAGGAAATATCACCAGAAAGGCGGGTGTGAAACGCCACTTTAATATGGTGCAAGCCGGGGAAGGCAAAAGGGACATACAACATGGCAACTCCTAAAAGGCCAGCTAGGAAGGAAATACAAGAAATTCCCGCTCTGTACACACGGCAGCCATGGGAATATCCCACGGGTCATACGGCAGGGAAGAAAAAAGTTGGCGGCCAAAGCAAATACCACAAGGCACTGCAAGCGGGTGAGAAGCTAAAAAGCGGTCGTAATAGCCGCCGCCCATACCAAGGCGATGCCCCTTTCTGTCAAAGGCAAGGCCGGGCACAAGCACAAGCAGGGGTGTATTGCGCAAATCTGCGGCTTCACTTGCAGGCTCTGGGATAGCATAATGCCCTTTTGCAAGAAAATGCCCCTTTTCAAATGGGCAGGCTGCCATATAGCCCTGCTCTTCTTCACAGCGGGGTAAAAATACGCGCTTTCCCTGCTCATGCGCTTTGGCAAGTAAAAACTCTGTTTGCACTTCCCCACGCACAGCCACATACAGCATAACAGCCTGCGCCTCTTGCCACAAAGGGCTTGCCAGTAAACGCAAAGCCACTTTTTGGGATAAAGCGCGGTGCCAGGCAGGCAAAGCTGCCAGCCTTTTCCGCCTTGCCAGCGTGTATGCGCGCACCTGCGATTTATGCGCAAACCTGTTTTGTCCTATATTTTTTTGACGCATACTTTGCACTGTATTTTCAGTGCGTTGCGGTAATAAATAGAAGGCAGGCATGGCGGGGGGCACAGGAAAAGTCCTTTGCAAAGGGAAAAAAATGCGTTACATACCTACTTGTAACATGGGCAGGGAGAGTATGGCAAGCCAGGAAGCAGAAGAAAAATTTCCAATTTTTAATGCGAACTTGCCGCAAACATGGATAATCCTTGGAGATATCCATGATGATTGCTATCGCCTAGGCGAAATTCCCGGCTTGGCGGAAGCCACAGGGGTACTTATCACAGGGGATTTAACCAAGCTAGGGGGCCGTGCTGCAGCCCGAGCGGTTATTGAATCCATTGCTGCGTACAACCCTGTTATTCTTGCCCAATTTGGAAATATGGATAGGCCCGAAGTTGGGGACTACCTTACAGAACTGGGTATTAATCTGCATGTCACTGTGCGTCACCTGACGCCAGATATAGCGCTTATGGGTGTGGGTGGTTCCACCTTCACACCATTTGGTACACCAAGTGAATTTCCTGAAGCACGCTTTGGGGAATGGCTGGAAGAAGTGTGCGAAAAAAGCCGCCCTTACAGCCGCCGTATACTGGTAAGCCATAATCCCCCTTTTAATTCTGTTGCAGATAAAACTGGCGTAGGTACACACGTTGGGTCAGAAGCCCTGCGTGAATGCCTGGAAGAATACCAGCCAGATATCTGCATTTGCGGCCATATCCATGAAAGCGTTGGCCAGCAGAAACTTGGGCGCACCCTTGTGGTGAACCCTGGTTCTTTTCTGAACGGCGCGTACGCCGTATTGCACATTGACAAAGAAATTTCTGTATCTTTACAAAGGCTTGAGTGACGCCGAGGCGCGTTCTCGCCAGGACCATTTTTTTGAGGAAACCATGACGGAAAAAACCCCTACGGACAAACAGACACCAGAGAAAACGAAAAAAACTTCTACCTCCCAAACAAAACGCCGCACAGGCAAAACCCCGCAAGACGGGGAAACTTCTGCACAGAACCAGGAAGGTACACTTGCAGAATCTGCCCTTGCAGCAACACAACAACGCCATACTGCAGATGCAGAACCGGCTGCCCCTAAAAAACGCACCCCGCGGAAAAAAGCCGCAACAGGCACAGAACCCCCTGCCCCGGCAGAAACCCCTGCGCACGATTTACCTTCAGACGTTCTGGCAGCCATACAAAATCTTACGCACACCATCCTGAAAGATGCACCAGAACAGGCTGGGCTTAACGCGCCTTCTGCTGCTCCTTCATCTGCACCAGTTACTTCCGCAACAGCACCGCGCACACCAAAAAGCCCAGAAAAAGCAAAAGGGCAGGCTGAAGGGCTGACTGAAGGAAAAGCAGAAGAAAAGCCTGCCCCAAAGCGTACACCCAGAAAAAAAGCCCCCAGCGCAAAGCAGGAAAGCCTGCTCACACCAGAAACTTTGCCCGCTATACCAGAAGCGCCCATTCTGCCTGCCCTGACCCGGGAAAACGAAATTTCGCCTGCACACCAAGCCTTTCCGACCCTTCAGGCTCTTCAGGCTCCCCAAGCAGACCAGGCAAACCTGGCAGACCAGGCAAACCAGGCCCCCGTACAGCCCGCTATACCTTTGGAAAGCCGGCAAGCGCAACAGCAAAACAAAACGGAGCCTTCAGGCAGCCAATCTGCGCACAGCAGGGGGTATACGTCTGGTAATGCGCCTGGTCATACTTCTGGTCATGCAAAAAGTGCTATT
The DNA here is from genome assembly GCA_964589455.1 of uncultured Desulfovibrionaceae bacterium. GTDB lineage: Bacteria > Desulfobacterota > Desulfovibrionia > Desulfovibrionales > Desulfovibrionaceae > CAZPTC01. Next base: position 5,652 of record CAZPTC010000046.1, read on the forward strand.
TCTGCCCAAACTTCTCCAGCTATTGGCAGCTCTGACCAGGATTCTGAAAAATTTTCCCAGCCAGCAGATCAGGATCTGCCTTCGTATACGCCTGTCCAGCTTGAAGACGATTCCCTTTTGTCCATTCTTCCTTCCCAAGATGACAGCGCGTACCCACGGGCCAAGCGCCGCCGTTCCCGCCGCAAAAAAACACGGGAAGACGGGTACGAAGTGCGCAGTAATGGGTTTAACCCCAATTACAATAATGGAGGCAATGGGGGCCGTAATGGCAATGTGGCCCAGCGCAACAGCGTACCAAGCGGCCTTACCCCTCTGGACTTTCCCCAACCCGGCCCTTCCCCTTTTGGCCCTAAAGAAACCAATAAAGTGCGTGGAGAAAACCAAACAGATTTTCCTGCGCTGCTTGCCCCTCTTCACGAAGGCGAGTTTGACCTCAATCCTCTTCATACACCAGAGGAAGACCTGCCCCAGCCGCCCCTGCCGGAATATATGGAAGATGAGCACAGCATTTTAGGCGCAGTGCTGCACACGGCAGAAGAAGAAAACCCGGATATAGACGATGCCATTGGCAACCGTGCAGAAAAACCACGCTCGCAAAAAGCAGATATAGACGGCAACCGCCTGCCACCCAAGCCAGATGCCCAGCCTAAGCCCAAAAAAGGCCAACAAGCCGCCAAAACACCAGAGCCAGAAGCAGAAAAACCCGCCAGTGCAGCCAGACGTGTGATGTATGTCAGTGTTGCCCCTTCTGAACAGGTGGAGGTGGTCATTACAGAAAATGGCCTTATCACCGAATATTTTCTGGAAATGGCGCATCAGGCCAAGATACGCGGCAATATTTACAAAGGCGTTATCAGCAATATAGATACCAATCTGCAGGCCGCGTTTGTCAATTTTGGCGCTGCCAAAAACGGCTTTTTGCAGATTGATGAAGTACACCCGGAATATTGGCAAAGCCCGCACGACAGCTCTAAGGGCTACAAACTGCCCCTTATCCAGAAAGTGCTGAAAGTTGGGCAGGAAGTGCTGGTACAGGTGGTTAAAGAACCTTCCGGCACTAAGGGCGCGTTTCTTACAACATGGGTAACCCTTGCAGGGCGTTTTCTTGTGCTTACACCAGGGCAGGAAACCATTGGCGTTTCCCGCAAAGTGGAAGATGAATCAGAACGCAGCCGCCTGAAAGAACTGCTTACAGGCATTGACCCTGGCGAAGATATGGGCGTTATTATCCGCACAGCCAGTGAAGGGGCCAGCAAAACCACTATCCAGAAAGATTTGCAGTACCTTAAGCGCCTTTGGAAAGACCTGCGCAAGCGTGTGGGCACAGAAAAAGCCCCCTGCCTTATTTATGAAGAATCTGACCTTTCCTCCCGCGCGGTGCGCGACTACCTTGTGGAGGAAATGGATGAAATATGGGTAGATAATGAAGAAACAGCCCTTGCTGTTACAGAAATGGCTACCCTGCTTTACCCGCGCAAAAATGGCATGGTTAAACTGCACCAAGACCCGCGTCTTACCCTTTGGGAGCGCTTTAACCTGCAAAAGCAGCTCACAGAAATAACCAGCCGTGAAGTCACCCTGCCTTCTGGTGGTCGCCTTGTGTTTGACCAAACAGAAGCCCTTATGGCTATTGATATTAACTCCGGCAAAGTGCAGGGCAAAAGCAATTTTGAAGCAATGGTTCTGCGCACCAATATGGAAGCGGCAGAGGCCATTGCCCGCCATTTGCGCCTACGCGATGTAGGCGGTCAGGTTGTTATTGACTTTATAGAAATGCGCGATAAAGCCAATATACGCGAAGTGGAAAAGTGCATGCGCAATGCCATGAAAAATGACCGCGCTAGGCACGATGTAAGCCACATCAGCCCATTTGGCCTTATGGAACTTGTGCGCCAGCGTACAGGCACGTCCGCCATTTCTATTTCTTCAGAGCCCTGCCCCCATTGCGGTGGCACAGGCGTGCGCCGTAATTTGGAATGGCAGGCATTACAGGCTTTGCGTACCCTGCAAGGGCAACTGCATAATGCCAATAAAAACAACACGTTTATTTTCCCCGCAGAAGCAGAGCTGGCACTTTACCTTCTCAATAAGAAAAAAGACCGCCTTCTTGACCTTGAAACCCGCTTTGGCGTGAAAATTGAGATTTCGTTGAAATGAACATACATCCCCCCATATTTGACAGATGCCTGGACGTGATAGAGCACAACATTGTGCCCCTTACCAGCCAGATGGTGCAAATTGGGTGCAAGGTTTTTGGCGCGGCTATTCTGCGCAAAAAAGACCTTTCCCTTGTGCTTGCGGCAACCAATCACGAAGCCTTTTCTCCTTTATGGCATGGGGAAATACAGGCCATTAAAGAGTTTTGGGAATTGCAAAATCACCCAAACCCCAAGGACTGCATATTCCTTTCTACCCACCAGCCATGCTGCATGTGCGCCTCTGCCATTGCATGGAGCGGTTTTCCTGAGCTTTATTATCTTTTTGGGTACGAACACACAGGGGAAGACTTTAATATTCCCCACGACCAAAAAATGATACGGGAACTTTTTGGCACCAAAGAACCGGCTTCTGTAAGTTCTTACTACACCAGCCATTCCTTGCTGGCTATGCTGCCAGAGCAGGAAAACCCTAAGACCGCTCAGGCACGCTTTGACCGTATACGCGCTCTTTACGCCGGCCTTTCCCAAACATACCAGAATGGCGAAAAAAACATGGTGTTATCCTGAAAATTGGGGACCAAGTATGCTGGATACCAATACAATACTTGCGTATGGGAAGGAAATTCTTGCGCAGGAAGGGCAGGCTTTGCTCACATTTTCCCAAACACTGCCTGCAGATTTTGCGCAGGCTGTGCATGTGCTGTTCCATTCCAAAGGGCGCGTAGCTGTAACAGGCATGGGTAAAAGCGGGCATATTGCACGCAAAATTGCCGCAACACTCAGCTCCACAGGCACGCCTGCGTATTTTGTTCACCCAGGTGAAGCCAGCCACGGCGATTTAGGGCAGGTGGGCAAGGAAGACGCTATTATCGCGCTTTCCAATTCCGGCCAAAGCGCAGAATTGGGGGATATTTTGCAGTTTGGCTCGCGGTATAATCTGCCCATTATTGCCATGACAAAAAACCCAGAAAGTTTTTTAGGCAAGCAGTCTAGTATATGCCTTACCTTGCCGGAACTGCCGGAAGCCTGCCCCTTAGGCTGTGCGCCCACAACCAGCACCACCATGATGATAGCCCTTGGCGATGCTCTGGCACTTGCGCTGCTGCGTATGCGCGGCTTTACAGCAGAAGACTTCAGCCACTTCCACCCGGGCGGTCAGCTTGGGCGCAAGCTGCGGCTTGTGGGCGATATTATGCACACAGGTGCAGAAATACCCGCTGTAGAAACTGGCACTAACATGGCCCAGGCACTTGTGGAAATAAGCGCAAAAGGTTTTGGCTGCGTGGCTGTAACAAAAAATAGCCTGCTTGTGGGCGTCATTGCAGATGGTGACCTAAGGCGCCACATGTCTCCACAATTATTGGAAAAAAATGTAGAAGATATCATGACGGCAAACCCTGCCACCATTTCTTCAGAAGCACTGGCCGCAAAAGCCCTTGGCACTATGAACAGCAAGGGTATAACCAGCCTTATGGTGGTAGATGCGCAAAGGCGTATTCTGGGTGTGGTACACATGCACGATTGTTTGCGCGCCGGGATTGAGTGAAAAATAATTATAGTCATTCCAAGCTATTGCCATTACATTTTCTCCTGCAACTTTTTTTCAGCTTCTTGGCACTGGACTTTTCGGCTTTTTGTGTTATTCTTCTCAAAGGCAAAGGGTATGGCCTTTAAAATTTCGCTCCTTTTAAAAGCGCCCTCGTGCTTTCTTGTGCGAACTTATTCTTATTTTAAAGAAATACGAAATGGAGGAAAACCCCATGGCTTCTGAAAAGAAAGTTATTCTTATTTTTAGTGATTGCAAAAGCGCAGATGTTCTTTCTGCGTCTACACCTTCTATAAAAAAACTTGTGGAAAAGGGCGCTGTCTGCTCCAAAGTTAAATGCGATGGCGATGTAAAAACCTTTGCCGCAACCGGCAATGAAAAAGGCCAAACCCTGTGGGATGCCGCAACAGCCAATGGCTTTGTGGTAGGCACTCTGAAGGAAGCCTTTGATATGTGCGTGCTGGACACCGCCGCTGGCGCTCTTGAAGCCCAACTGGCAGAAGTGCTGGAAGTTGCAGACCGCGCCACCTTGGTTGTGCTTGTGGGTAAAGACGTTGTGGTCTTCTACGGCCCCGGCATTGCCAAAGGCAAAGTTATTGAAGCAGAAACCTGCCCCTGCACAGTGGCTGCCACTGTTGCCTATGTTGCCAACTTCCCCGTACCTGAAAACTGCGAAGCCCCCATCGCTTACGCAGCCCTTAAAGATATCAACCTTAAGCTGGCAGAAATCCAAAAGCTCCAAACCGCTATCAAAAATATGGAAGCGGCTATGGAACGTGGCAGCCGTCAGCCTTGGGATAAGCACGACTGCGCTTAATCCTGCCTGTACATAGTACCGCTTAAAACACACAGCCCCCGTTTGGGGGCTTTGTGCTATCAGGGGTTTTATTTTTTCTGGGGCATGTTTTACCAACAGGATGATGCACCTTCAGACTTTGTTTTCTCTACACTTGCCATGCCTTGCGTACTTTAAATTCTTGTGCTAGAAAAGACATGTGCTTGTTGTGCCATAATAACTTATGATAAAGGGAATGGCCATGTCCCGATTGGAATTTTCTTGGAAAAAACTCAATCTAGCCAATAAAATTACGTTGCTGCGCATTGGGGCTATTATTCCCATCCTGCTTCTTTTGGCTTTTCCCAACCACTTTACCTGCTGGCTGGCATTTTTGCTTTTTGCTGCCGCCTCTATGAGTGACTTTGTAGATGGCTACATTGCCAGACGCGAAGGCCAGGTAACTAACTTTGGCAAATTTTTAGACCCCCTTGCAGATAAACTGCTTATTTGTTCTGTGCTTATTATGATGGTGGGTCTTGGCTGGGTACCAGCCTGGGTTACCATTATTATTGTGGTGCGGGAACTTGCTGTTACAGGCCTGCGCGCTGTTGCGGCAGATAATGGCGTGGTTATTGCGGCAGATAAATTTGGTAAATGGAAAACTGTGCTGCAACTTCTTGCCCTTGCACCGCTTATCATCCACTATTCCTTTTGGGGTATTAGCCCGGAACCCATTGGTTTATTAATCTTATACCTAGCACTTATTCTTACTGTTTTTTCTGGCGGCAATTATTTCTACCGTTTTTATAAAGACTGGCAGGAACTCAACATTGTCACAACAGACGCAGAATTGGAAACACTGGGAACCGTTTTTTCACCAGACCCCTTGGATAATGCCCCGCTTGCTGCCACACAAATGCAAGAAGCCCCGGAAACTCAGGATATTGAAGAAGATAAACCCCAAAACACCTAATACACTATGCCTTCATCTTTTTCTTTTCCCCGTATATGGCGCAGCGCCATAGTGCTTTTAGCCTTGATCATGAATCTTGTGCTGGCCTATCGCCTGCTGTGGGGGGAACAAAGCTATCAAGCCTGGCAAGGCATGAAAGAACGCCGCACAGAATTGCAGGCAGAGTTGGAAAGTCTAGATATACGCCGAGCCGCTTTAAGTAAAGAAATACGCCTTCTTCAAACAGACTTTTCCTATGTAGAAAAAGTGATACGCAGCCGCCTTAATTATGTGCGCCCTGATGAAATACTGTATGTTTTTGACGAAATACACCCAGAAGATACACATTGGACTCTGAGTACGGAAGGTACCCATGAATGAAAGTGAAATAAAACTGGAATGGTACAGGGAAGTATTGGCTTTAGAACCCGGCTCTAAAGTATTTTTCCCGTATGCCAAACTGCTTGTAGAACATAAAAAGCCAGATGAAGCCCGCTTTGTGCTGGAAAAAGGTCTGGAAAACCACCCGGAATTTATTGAAGCACGCCTGTTTCTTATTGATCTTCTGCATAATCACAACCATTCAGATGCCTGCGGTGCACAGGTTGCGCGTTTAGCTTCTATTTTTGCTACATACCCCGGCTTTTGGGAAGCCTGGGGGCAATATGCCCAAACCAAGGGCTACAGCCCAGACTTCTCTTTTGCGCTTAACCTTCTTGGGCAAATGTTCCACAACCAAAGCCTTTCCTTTATGGATGTGCTTTCTGCTGGCTTAGCCCAGTTATCCGGCCAGCCGCACCATGTGCAGACTGCCCAGCGCAGCGAGACTTCCCTGGCCCAAAAAGAGCAGGAAGCGGTCAGTCTCGCTACTCCCACCACCCATGATATAAACAATATTCCCCGCTCTGCCAGCCCCCAACAACCTTTGCCGCAACACGCAAAAGAAGAAAAAGGCACAGAAAAGGCC
>CAZPTC010000047.1:0-12011 GCA_964589455.1 uncultured Desulfovibrionaceae bacterium
ACCCTTTTGTTTCAACAAAAGGGTTTCCCCTGCCCCCAACTCTTAACTTTTCCCATACCATGCCGAAGAGAATTACAGCGGGAGGCCGTATGAAAAAAACCATTCTTTCTTTGTGGCTGCTTGGCAGCTTTGTTTTTCCTGCCTTTGCGGCAGAAGAAAAGACTGATGGCGTATTTAACGCAGCCACCCCCTTACAGGTTACCCCGCGTGGCTCTGTTACGCTTCAAGATGGCAAACACAAGCTGTATGAAGACTTAGGCCTTGCAGGCGGTTTGCTTGTACCGGATGTGGATGGCGGCTATGTGCTTATACCAGGGCAAGAGCGTCAACCCCCGGATCCCGCTATGGTAGACGCGCAAGAGCTTAAGCTTAAAGTGCGCGAACTTGCCAGCCAGCTTTTTGAAACCTGGCCCATAGAAAATTTGCGTGGCATGGTTGCCTTGCCCACCACCTTTGTTTCCTTAGATAATTTTAACCAAACATCGCCCTTAGGCCGCTATTTTGCCGAAACCCTTATGTACGAATGCAACACAAGGGGCGTGCCTGTGCGGGAATACCGCATGGCTTCTTCCATCAAATTAAAACCCCAGGAAGGGGAATTTATCCTTTCCCGCGCCCTGAGCAGCGTTAAGCCAGATGCCAATACATCTGCCATACTGGTAGGCACCTATTACCGCGACTCCGCCGCCCTCTTCATCAATGCCCGCCTTGTACGGCCAGATGGCCTTGTGCTGCGCAGCGGGCAGGTTATTATGCCCGTTACAGGCATGGCAGACCGTATGAGCCGCCCACCCGTTTCCCAAAGCGCCAGAGCCTACCTTCCCCCACCGCCTCCCCCAGAACCCTTTTCCTCCGGAACCTTAAAAATTCGCCAAGGCACCCGGTGATACCATGAAACATATACCCCACCTTTGCCTTGTTCTCTGCCTTACCCTTGGCCTTATCCTCCTCCCCGCCTGCGCCAGCAATTCCAAACCCAAAATAGTAGCCGTTGCAGAAAGCGAAGAAACCATTGCCAACTGGCAACAAGCCCAAAGCTTTCAGGCAGAAGGCCGTTACGAACTTGCCCGCCAGTACTACGCCTTTGCCCTTTCTACTGCCCTTAGCCAAAGCGCAGTCACCCAGATAGAACGCGCCCTCGCCGGCGTTGACCTGCAAATAAAAACTATGCGTTAACCCAGCATTTCACACTATAATTCCCATGCGCTCCCTGCCAGAGCGCAAAGACAGGTAGCGTATGCGCCGCAGACTACTTTACCTCTTCCTCTTTGTTTCCCTGCTGCTTCCCCTTACAGCAGCCGCCTTTGACTGGCCCTGGGATACTACAGGCACAGTGCCCAAAGCCGCCAACCTTATGGCAACCGAAATGGATACCCAAGTCCAGACACGCTCCCAAGTGGCCACCCGCGCAGGCATTACCATTGCCTGCACAGTGCCCGTTTCCCTTAACGAACTCAATAAAACCAGCCCCCTTGCCCGCCAGATGATGGAAGAAATGTCCCGCAGCTTTGTAGAGGCCGGCTACTATGTAGACGAAATCCGCATGGGAAAAGAAATTGTTATGACCCCCGATAAAGGCGAGTTTCTGCTTACACGCGACCTGAAACAACTTGCCGAAAAACAAGTGGGAACCATGCTGGCCCTTGTGGGTACCTACACTATAACCAAAGACAGCGTGCGCTTTAATATGCGCCTTCTCCACGTTACAACCGGCCAGGTAGTGGCTCAGGCCAATGCCACCGTGCCCGTGACTGAAGAACTTATCCCCCTCCTCTCCGACAGTACCCCACCACCACCCCTTGCCCCCAGCGTACGCACAAAATTGCAATAAAGGTACGGATACTGGGGGGCTACTCGCCCCCCAGACCCCCTCGGCAGGGGCAAGCGCCCCTGCACCGGCTATTGGCGCTGTTGCGCTTGCCAAGAGGTGGGGTTGCATGCTGGCTTTAGCTGAAAAAACATGTGCGCGCCTCTTTTTTGTCTGCTGCCATTAACATAGATTTCTCCACATCTATCCGCAGACAAAAAAAGAGGCGCGCACATACTTTGCCCATTCCCGAAAAAATCTCGCAAGCTCGATTTTTTCGGGAATGTGATTTTAATTTAAGAAGAAACTTTTTTGGGGAGTAAGCAAGGCAAGCTGATTAAAGGTAAAGCTCTTGTTAAACCTTTCCAAATCCAATTATTCCGTGAGGAAGGCGGCGCAGACAGCTTGCGCAGCAAGCGTCAAGCCGCCTTTCTCACGGCAATAAGGGGGTTTGGGGGGGATTATCCCCCCCAAGAACTCTTCTCACGTCCCTGAATAAATGTTCTAAAATGCTGTTAGACACCAGCATCCCTGAGCGAGTAAGGTTTATGTAGCCGTGGCGTATACGGACAAGGGAATTTTTGACCAGCGCGTGTATAAGGGGTTTATGGTCTTGCAGGAAATTACGGCCAGTCAGTTCTGTGTAGGCTTTAAGGCGCAGGCCGCGTGTTGTGCGCAGGCGCAGCATAACCAGTTCTAACACGCGCTCTGTATTGGTAAGAATTTCTTTTTCTGGCATAAGGGAGCGGCGGGCAACAAGGGTGCGCCATTCGTCAATAGAGCGGGGATTAGACCAGCGTATGCCATTTATGGTAGAAGTGGCAGAGGGACCAAGGCCAAGGTAATCCACGCCTTCCCAGTAACCTACATTATGGCGGCAGGCGTAGCCCATGCGAGCAAAATTAGAAATTTCGTATTGGAGAAAGCCGGCTTCTTCTAAAAGCTCTGCGCCGCGCATGTACATAAAGGCCTGGTCACGCTCTGTGGGTAAATCCAGGGTACCGGCACTGTTAAAGGCGTAAAAAAGGGTGTCTTCTTCAATAGTAAGACCATAGCAGGAAAGATGCTCTGGCCGCAGGCGTTTCACTTCTTGCAGGGTGGCAAGCCAGTTGGAAACGGTCTGGCCTGGCAGGCCCCACATAAGGTCAAAGCCAACATTGGCAAAACCGGCGGCGCGTATGGCATTATAGGCGCGCAGGGCATCCATGCTGGTATGTATGCGGCCAAGGGTGGGGAGCAAATTATCGTCCAGGCTTTGTATACCAAGGGAAACGCGGTTAATACCGGCTTTAAAGTAGCCGGCTGCGTTTTCTCTGTCTACAGATTCCGGGTTGGCCTCCATACTTATTTCTGCAGTGGGGGCAATGCGGAAGTATTTTGCGGCTTTATCCAAAATTGTAGCAATAATGGAGGGCGGCACAATGGTGGGTGTACCACCGCCAAAAAAAATGGTTTCCACAGGCACTTTGCCAAGGGCATCGGCATAGCTGGCCATTTCGTACAGCAGGGTGTCCAGCCATAGCTGTAGCCTGTCGCTTTGGGCACTGCCCCACTCTTCCTCTACACTATGGGCACTGAGCGGTTCTGAATAAAAACCGCAGTACGCACACTTGGCACGGCAAAAGGGGACATGGAAGTATAACAGCATAAATTTCTTCTTAATACCGCCAGCTTTATCTGTGGTTGCAACTCGTTCCATCACATTTTCCCGAAAAAATCGAGCCTGCGAGATTTTTTCGGGAGTGGCAAACTGCGCCCGCGCTTTTTTTGTCTTTTTTGGCCGCAGGGCAAAAAAAGGCAAAAAGAAGTGCGGGCGCGTATTTTTCAGCCAATGTGCTACCCAGCGCTACACCAAGCACACTGTCTCAATAGGCGGTGCAGGGGCACTTGCCCCTGCCGACGGGGGTCTGGGGGCGAGAAGCCCCCCAGCAGCAGTAACAATGCACTGCCAGCGCTGTACTCTACAGCTTTGCCTCGCCGCATAAATTGGCGGTGCCTCTGGCTTCTACAAGGGGCTTGGCAAGGCCAAAAAGCGTATTTTCTTCAAAGGGCTTACCTACAAGCTGCATGGCAACAGGCAGTTTGGCGGGGCCGCCATTGGAGGAAGCGGCAAGCCCCACGGGGAAGGCAAGGCCGGGTAAGCCGGAGAGGTTAAGGGGCAGGGTGAATATATCCATAAAATACATACGTAGGGGTTCCTGTATAAAACCAAGGGGCCATGCTGTAACGGGGGAAACGGGGGTAAGGATGGCGTCGTATTGGTTAAGGGCGCGGGTAAAGTCTTCCTGCACAAGGCGACGCACCTGGGCGGCTTTTTTGTAGTAGGCGTCGTAGTAACCGGCGGAAAGCACAAAAGCACCAAGCAGCATACGGCGCTGCACTTCTTCCCCAAAGCCCTGGGTACGGGAAAGGGTGTAAAGCTCGTCAATATCTTTGACATTGGGGGCGCGGCGGGTGTAGCGCACGCCATCGTAACGGGCAAGGTTAGAGCTGGCTTCTGCTGTGGCAAGAACGTAGTAGGCCGCAGTTGCGTAGATGGTGTGCGGCATGGAAAATTCTACAAGGTCTGCGCCAAGGGAACGGAGGGTTTCAAGGGTTTCCTGGCAGAGGGCAAGGACATTGTTGTCCATAACGCCGTCGTCCTTGGGGTAATACTCGCGGGGTATGCCAATGCGGACGCCTTTAAGGTCTTGCCGGATGGGGAAGGAGGCAGGGGGGGCAGAAAGGCGGGAGCTGGTGCTGTCCTTGGGGTCGTGCCCTGCAATAACGGAATACAGAAGGGCGGCATCTTCCAAAGTACGGGCAAGGGGGCCAACCTGGTCAAAGGAGGAGGCATAGGCAAGCAGGCCATAGCGGGAAACTGCGCCATATGTGGGCTTTAAGCCAACGCAGCCGCAAAGGCTGGCTGGCTGGCGTATGGAGCCACCGGTATCGGAACCGAGGGAGCCAAAGCACTGGCAGGCGGCAACACTGGCGGCAGAGCCACCGCTGGAGCCACCGGGCACGCGGGGAAAATCCCAAGGGTTATGGCAGGGGAAAAAAGCGGAATTTTCGTTGCTGGAGCCCATGGCAAATTCGTCCATGTTGTTTTTGCCAAGAATAATGGCACCGGCGGCTTCCAAGCGCTCTACAACTGTGGCGCTGTAGGGAGGCACAAAATGTTCAAGTATGCGGGAACCGGCAGTGGTGGTGATGCCTTTTGTGCAAAGGGCGTCTTTAACCGTAAGGGGAACGCCCCATAAGGGTTTGGAGGGGTCTGGGCCAGCGGCATCTAAAGAGCGGGCGCGCTCAAGGGCGGCTTCTGCCTGGGTGTTAAGCAGGGCGCCTAATGGCTGGCTGGTATTTTCTGTAGCCTGTATACGGTCAAGGCAAGACTGGCATACGGCTGTGGCAGTAGTTTTGCCAGAGCGCAAATCATCGCGGACAGAAAGCAGGGTTTGCTGGTTAAGGTTCATTTATTTGCCCTCAACTATCTTAGGCACAATGAAAAAAACATGGTCTGTTTCTGGGGCATTGGCCAAAATTTCCTCGCGGGTGCGGGCGTGGAAAGGGGTGTCTTCCCGGTACAGTACAGGCGGAGAAAAAGGGGTGTACAGGGGTTCCACATTATGTGTGTCCACTTCAGAAAGGGCATTAATATACTCTAAAATACCCGCGCACTGGGCAGCCAGAATAGTTTCTTTTTCTGGGCTGGGAGCCAGTTTGGCAAGGTGACACAAGTGGGTAAACTCTTCAGATGAAAGGGGCATAAACCTATCCGGTATGGGCGCTGGGCCTTTATGGTTAAAAGCAGGGCTAGCGCATACCATGCGCGGCCCTGGGGTAAAACAAACTTACTGGGCAGTTCTGGGTACAGCCTGCACAGGTTGGTTGAGCATATTGGGCACAGTGTGCATGGGACGCGGGGTAGCAGGTTGTGTGACAGGTTGTGTTATTGGCTGCCCGGCAGGCGGTTCGACAACAGGTTGTGCCTGTTGTGCCTGTTGTGCCGGTTGGGCTGGCTGACCGGCAGGTGGCACAGTAACAGGCTGGGCCGGGGCAGCAGGGGTAGCAGGCGTTGTGGCTGCGGCAGGTGTAGTGCCAGCCGGAGCAACAGGAACAGCAGGTGCCAAAGAATCTAATGCATCTTGTAACACACTGGAATTATTTACAAGGGCATTGGGCAACTGGTTACCACGGCCCTGGTAGTAAAGATTGAAGGCTTCCGGGTCAAGGCGCACCATACCACCCTTGGCAGGCTGGAAGATAATAAGATCACGGAAGGCTTTACCTTGGGAATCAAAGCGGAAGGGGGCCCCAGCCCATTCTATGTCAAAGCCACGCGCAAGGCGCTGGTTTAAGGCATAAGGCTGCACAGGGCTTTGCAGACCAAGGGAGGCAGCAAACATCACAAAATCATAGCCAAGGGCAGCCCAGGAATCTGGCAGGCCGCCTTTTTCCAGAAAAAAGTCATTAAGGCGCACACTTGTGGGGCTAAGACTATCCCATGCACCGGGGAAAATGGTAAGGGAGTATGTTTCCGGGTTCACACCTGCCTGACGCACAAGGCTTTGTTCCCAAAGAGAAGTGCCCATCATAATGCGGTCATGCGCGCCGTGGTAGCGCAGCACAGAAATAAGCATGTCCATATTTTTCCAGCTATCTGGCAGAAAAATGGCTTTAAAGGGCGCAGAAGCACGGGGGGCGCTTTGGGAAACCCCACCACCACCACCGGCAGATCCCACAAAGGAGGCTGTGGATTTTGTCCAACTAGCCATATCACCAGCGGCATACGTGTCTGTTTGCACAGAGCCCCCGCGCTTGGCAACATCCTGGCTAAACAGGCGCACCATACGTTCGCTGTACGCATCGCCACCCGGGTACAGGGCACCAAAATCTGTAATGCCCATTGTGGTGGTAAAATTGAGCACCGCGTCTATCTGGTCTTGGGGGCTGGTGAAAAACCGCCAGGCCTTTTGGCCTTCATCCTGCGCATTGGGTAATTGGGGCAAAAAGGCAAAAAGCGCTCTGCCCTGTATGGCTGTGCCACCGTCTGCCATTAGCTGGGTGTAGGTATCTGCACGCAGGGGGCCACCCACTATGCCACAGGCTGGGGGTAAACCCTGCAAGTCTGTTTTCCATGTGGGGCTTTCTGTATTAATAATACGCAAGTCTACTATGCTAGGCTGACTTGGGGGAATACCCGTGGCAAGTGCGGCGCCAGCAGCCTGTGCGCCCATGCTTATTTGCTTGGCAATGCCTGCATACGGGCCATCCAGAGGAAGCAGAAGGGCAACACAAACTGAACCCGCCATGCCAGAAGCCGGGGGCATGCCACCTAAGCCAAAAAGCATGGGATTGGCAAAAATGCCGGGCATAGACAAACGGTTAAGCGCATTTGCAGCATCTGGGTATAAACCACGGTTACTTGCCTGCCAGACAAAAACTGACCAGGGGAATGTGGCTTCCTGATCACGCGGCACGGCTGCCAGTATACCAAGGGTGTTATTGTCTGCGGTATTCACATCTGCCATAAGCAGAGCTTCCATATTGGCCTTTTCGCCAGTTGCGGCAGCCTTGTAAATACGCGCAAGTTCCTGCTGGGCGGCAAAGGATTCTGCCCCGGGGCGTGTAGCCACAAGGTACATGGCCCGCTGTTTAACAGCCGCACTTTGGCGCGGGTCTTTCCAGGCCTGTGTTGCAAGCTGGCCTTGCTCCTGCACAGTTTTTCCCTCTAAAGTGCGCAGCCAAGTATCCACCAAGGCTCTTTCTTCTGAAGGGGAGGCAGAAGGGCCCATAAAGGGCATAATAGATGTAGAGCACGCCGTAAACAGCAGTGCAGACATAACAAGTAAAAATGCAGGAAGGGCACGTCGCATACAGTATCCTCTCAGATCAGAAACACGTCGGAATGCGTACACAAAAAAAAGTCCGTTGTAGCTCGTACAATCGTATCTTCTTTTATTCGCAAACGCAAGAAAAACCAGGCAGGCTATCTATCAAAGGAATAAAAGGAAAAAGCCGGTTGATGACTTGCGTCAACAGTCTGCGTCAGGCCGGAAAGCCTGCCCCTTTTTTCTTGATTTTTTGGGCAATCCATACTATAAGCCTTAAAAATACTGCACAGGCAACGCCGTACTCTCCATACTAGTAAGGAAAGCAAAGCCTGTGTTCTTCCGCATTTTCCTGCGCAGCAAGAAAACAGCGGGCCTATGCAAAAACTTGCTGGAGACATTATGCCGTCACGAACCATTCGCTTTCTTTTCGGGCCGTTTGCATTAGCCTTTTTTGGTCTCCTGTTTGCTCTGTGGAATGTGCTGGGCGATACATCCGCACTCTGCGTTACAGAAGGATGTTCCCTTTTCCAAAATTTCACTATTGCAGGCTATTCCCTGTGGTGGTTAGGGGTAATTGGCTTTGCTGTGCTGCTTATCCCTGCGCTGTTTGGCTTTGCCAAGCTTGGGGAAGTGCTGGCCGGGCTTGGCCTGACGGCAGATATTGTGCTGCTGGCCATTATGCTAATTACAGCCCCTTGCTTTAACTGCCTTATTATTGGCCTTATGCTTGCCATTACGTATGTGGCATTTCGCCACGCAGCAACAGATAAACGCATAAAACGCTCCTTCCCCATTCTTATTGGTATATGGACTGTGTTTTTTGTGGTGAATGCCGGTGGTATTCTGCGTGAAAGCACAACACCCTGGGCCATACGCGCCCCTGCCATAGAACAGGGTGGTATACAAAATGCCCCTGTGCATATTTACTTTTCCCCTTCTTGCAGTGCCTGCCGCGAACTGGTAAATGGCATTGCAAGCCAGGAACGCCAAACTGGTCAGCAGGCCCCGGCTGTATGGTACCCTGTTGCAGAAGATGATAAAGATATTTTTATTATCATAAGCATGTACCAAAAGGTGCAGGAGGGCAAAGACCTTGACGTTGCTATGGCAGAAGCACGGGATGAATTTGCGGCTAAAGATGTTACCTTTGCAGACCGCATTACCCTGCTTAGCCCCCGCAGCCTGCTTGCGCAGTTGCGTTTATGGCAAAACATGGCGCATGTGCTTTCTTCTGGCTCTAACAGGCTTCCCTTTGTGGAATACAGGGGTATACCAAGCGGTCTGCTGGACTCTGGGCAATCTTCAAGCCAGGCTTCTGGGCAAATGTCTGGTCAGCCTTCAGGCCAAGCCCCTGCGTATGCCCCCAGCGGCCCAACCTCCACATCCAGCCCCAGCGGCTTAGGTGGCCCCATCAGTGGCCCAGTAAGTACCCCGGCAACCCCCTCTGCTGGTGCCCCTCTGCCCTTTCTTGGCGTAGACGCTGTATGCGGTGACCCGCAAATCCCGTGTGATGAATAAAAAAATTGCGCCTCAGATAAAAAAGCTTTTCACTGCCCCCAATGCCGCTTGTCTTTCCTCAAAAAACTGTGTATGCTTACAGAACATCTTTAATCTTGAATGGCACTATAACTGGTAGTATTACCCGGAGCTTAGATGCTGGCTGTACTTGAAGCAAAAAAAGAAGACATCCTGAAAGCTTGGCTGGACAGCTTTTTTGCGTCCTACCCGCTTGAATCTGCTGGCTTTCTGCGCACAGGCACAGACACCTTTTCTAATCCAGTTGGGTTTACCACCCAGGTAAATGCCAAAGTGCTTTTTGACGCCGCTTTGGGGGAAGAAGTAGCCCCGGAGCGCGTGAATGAAGCCTTGGAAAAACTTATGCACATGCGCGCCATACAGGAAATGCCCCCTTCCCAGGCTGTAGGCGCGCTGTACCTTTTAAAAGAAATTTTACGCGGGAAAATAATGCCCGATATCCGCAAAAATATTGGCCATTTAGAGGAATATCTTGCTGTGGAATCTCGCATAGATTCTCTTGCGCTTTTGGCGCTTGATATGTACACTGCCAGCCGAGAAAAGGTATTCCGCTTGCGGGTAGAAGAGCTGAAGCGCAGCCAGTCCCAGGTTTTACGCTGGGCCCAGAAAGACCCTGCTTTTTCTGAGCCGAATGGGTATAATACGGACGTTACTCCGGAAACTAACCCAAATGCTAACCCGGAAACTGGCGCTTAAGGCTTGGTATTTCCCCATATTTAGAGTTTAAACCTTTTCAGGATATACTACAACAAGGGGTAAGAGTAATGAGCATCGCACTGATCGCGGCCCTTCTCGTCCTGGCCATAGGCTGGGGGGGCGCTATGCTCGGTATGCAGTATCTGCTGGGGGTGGTGTTACCCCTTGTGGCATTTACTGTATTCATCGTTGGCGTGGTCTGGCGCATAGTGAAATGGGCAAAATCGCCTGTGCCTTTTGCCATTCCTACAGTGGGCGGGCAGGAAAAGTCACTGGACTTTATTAAGCCCAATCGCCTGGACGCACCTTTTACAAATGCAGCCGTTGTAGGCCGCATGGCATTGGAAGTGGGCGCTTTCCGTTCCCTTTTCCGCAACACAAAAGCCGTGCAGACTACAGAAAATGGCCTGCCGCGCATTACCTACTACTCCTCCAAGTGGTTGTGGGTATTTGCGTTATTATTCCACTACAGCATGTTGGTTATACTTGTGCGCCACTGCCGCTTTATTTTTGAGCCAGTGCCCGTACTTATTGCCATTGTAGAGTTTGTGGACGGTGTTTTCCAAATTAACGCGCCGCGCTTTTACCTTACAGATGCCCTTATTTTAGCCGGTCTTGGCTTTTTGCTTATACGCCGCCTTTGGGATACCAAACTGCGGTATATTTCTTTGCCAGCCGACTATATGGCCCTTTTCCTTCTGCTTGGTACAGCCATTTCCGGTATTTGGATGCGCTATATAGACAAGGTAGATATTGCCCAGGTTAAAGTGCTCATTATGGGCCTTGCCACCTTCAGCCCCATTGACCCCACAGGCATTGGCAATATTTTCTTTATCCACCTTACCTTTGTTTGTACCTTGCTTATTTATTTCCCCTTCTCCAAGCTTATGCACATGGGCGGCATTTTCCTTTCCCCCACACGCAATATGAAGGTGAACACAAGGCAGGAGCGTCACATAAACCCCTGGAACCCGCCCAAGAAATTCCATACCTACCAGGAATACGAGGACGATTTCCGCGAAGCCATGGCAGAAGCCGGCTTGCCGCTTGAAAAGCCCCTTGAAGAATAAGGGAAGGAAAAGAAGGAGAATACCATGGCAAAACTGCCTACCCCTGCCCAGCTTCTAGCGGCAACCCCCGCCTTTCCTACCACCCCGTGGATGGAAACCAAGCCTGTGCCAGGTAACTACTGTTACCCGGCCAAGGAAGAAATTATGCGGAAACTGGGTATGCCCCACCCGCATACATGGTCGCCAGAAGAAGAAGACTGGAATTTGCCTTCCAACTGGGAAGACATTATTTATAAGGCCCTGAAAGACCGCCTGGAAAAACACCGCTCACTCAAGCTCTTTATGGATATTTGTGTGCGCTGCGGTGCCTGCGCGGATAAGTGCCACTTTTTCCTGGGCACCAATGACCCCAAAAACATGCCTGTACTCAGGGCAGAGCTTTTGCGCTCCGTGTACCGCCAGGAATTTACCAAAGTGGGCAAACTGCTTGGTAAAATTGGTGGCAGCCGTAAACTGAACCCCACTATCATTAAAGAGTGGTTCACCTACGCTTACCAGTGTACAGAATGCCGCCGCTGCTCCCTTTTCTGCCCATACGGCATAGACACCGCAGAAATTACCGCCATTGTGCGCGAACTTTTGCATGAACTGGGTCTTGGCACAAACTGGATTATGGAGCCTGTTTCCAACTGTAACCGCATGGGCAACCACTTAGGTATACAGCCCCACGCCATGAAGGAAATTATTGAGTTTTTATGTGATGACATAGAAACCATTACCGGCATACGCATAGACCCGCCCATTAATGAAAAAGGCCACGAAATCCTGTTCATTACCCCTTCTGGCGACTTTTTTGCAGACCCGGGCATTTACACCTTCATGGGCTATCTCATGCTTTTCCATGAAATTGGCCTGGACTACACCCTTTCCACCTACGCTTCTGAAGGCGGCAACTTTGGTTCCTTTGTCTCTTTCAATATGGCAAAAAAACTGAATGCCAAAATGTATGCAGAAGCAGAACGCCTTGGCGTGAAATGGATTTTAGGTGGTGAATGCGGGCACATGTGGCGCGTGGTAAACCAGTACATGGGCACCTACAATGGCCCCACCCCGCCCAATATGGTGCAGCCTGTTTCCCCCATTACA
>CAZPTC010000048.1:0-934 GCA_964589455.1 uncultured Desulfovibrionaceae bacterium
AAAAAGGGTTTTCCCCTCCCCCAGCGCTTCTCACCCCCTCTTACCCCTTCGCAAAGCTTTGTAATTTCATGGTGTACCCAGCTCTGCCTTGTGTGGCAGAGCGCAAGCGTGTAGAAAACCCAAAAAGCTGGCGCAGGGGGGCAACGCCTTCTATAACTTTTAAACCGGCAGCGTCGTACAAATTTTCCACTCTGCCAAGGCAGGTGCCAAAAAGGTTCATGGCAGGGCCAAGCTGTTCTTCAGGGGTAC
The DNA here is from genome assembly GCA_964589455.1 of uncultured Desulfovibrionaceae bacterium. Taxonomy (GTDB): domain Bacteria; phylum Desulfobacterota; class Desulfovibrionia; order Desulfovibrionales; family Desulfovibrionaceae; genus CAZPTC01. Next base: position 250 of record CAZPTC010000048.1, read on the forward strand.
GAATTTCCACAAACATAAGGGGTTCAAGCTGTATAAGGCCAGCATTTTCCAAAGCTTCCCGCATGGCATGGGAGGCCGCAACACGGCAGCCAACGGGTGTTGTAACGCCTTCTTGCCGATTAAGGGCCGTAAGGGTAATGCGTATGTCCTGCATGGGGTAACCTGTAAGGGCGCCAAGGGCTTCTTCCACAAGGTTTTTGGGCGCAAAAAGGGGATTTTTGGTTTCCTTGGGGTCTGTGATAAGGGTGGTACGCACTTCTTCCCCAGAACCAGAGGGAAGGGGGGTAACAGTAAGGGAAACCTCGCCCTGCTGGCGTGTATTACCCAGCTCCTTGTCAAACAACACAGTGGCAGAAGCTTCGTGCGCAATGGTTTCTCGGTATATAACCTGGGGGTTTGTGGTGCGTGGCTCTATAGAATATTCGCGGGTGAGCTTTTCTTTAAGGACATCTAAATGCAGTTCCCCCATGCCAGAAACAAGGCGGTGGCCAGATCCTTCGTCCTGCACAACAGAAAGGGTTGGGTCTTCTGCGGTGTAGCGGGCAAGGGCTTCGTCCAAAACTTTGCCTTCATCTGCATTACGCGGTTCAAAAGCAAGGGAAATAACAGGGGTGTATGTTTCCAAAGGCTCCAGCAGTATATAGGGTGGGGTGGGGGGCTCAAGCACTCTGCCATGTATGTGGGG
>CAZPTC010000048.1:944-11904 GCA_964589455.1 uncultured Desulfovibrionaceae bacterium
AGCAATTGGACACTAGGCCCCGGGACTTCTCCTGGCTTTGGGGGGGGTGGGGGCGGTTAAGGTGTCGCCTGTTTGCACACTTTTGGGGCCTATAAGCGCAATAATATCGCCGCAGTGTGCTTCTGCTATGGCGTCTCTGCTGTCTGCATGGAGGCGGAACATGCGGGAAATACGTTCCGTTTCTCTTTTGCCAACATTGCGCACAGAATCGCTTTCTTTTAATGTGCCGGCATAAAGGCGTGTAAGGGCTACTTTGCGGCTTCCTTCCATAATAATTTTAAATACAAGGGCCACAAGGGGGGCTTCTGGCTTTGGCTCTATACGAAGCGGTTCTGCATGGCTGCTTTCAAAAGGCTGTGCCAAAAGGGGTGGCAAATCCAGAGGGGAAGGCAGATATGCGATAAGGGCATCCATAAGCGGTTGAATGCCTGTATTTTTAAGGGCACTGCCTGCAAAGGCGGGGCAAAGCTTGCGCGCAAGAGTGGCGCGGCGTATGGCCTGCTGTATGCTGGCTGTGGGAAGGGCGGCTGTGCCCTCTGGGGAGTCTGCGGCTGTAAGGTAGGCATCAAGAAAATCTTCGTCATTTTCCGCAAGGGTTTCCAGCATGCGGCTGCGCCATGTTTCCAAAATGGCGGCTTCCTTTGCATCTGGCTGGCGTGTGGTTATTTCACGCCCCTGGCTGGTTTCGTCAAAAAGCAAGACATGCTGGTGTATTAAGTCCGCTATGGCGTAAAAGTCTTCTCCTTCCCCAAGTGGAATGGTAAGGGGCATGGGGTTTGCCCCAAGGCGGGAACTTATGGAGTCTAGCGCGCGGGAAAAATCTGCACCCAGTCTGTCCATTTTATTGATGAAAATTAGCTTGGGAACCGCAAAATGCTCAGACTGCTTCCACACGGTTTCTGACTGCGGCTCTACCCCCGCAACCCCGCAAAACACGCCCACAGCGCCGTCCAGTACACGCAGGGAACGCTCTACCTCTATAGTAAAATCCACGTGCCCGGGTGTATCAATAAGGTTTATATTGGCATTGCCCCAGGCAAAGCTTGTGGCAGAAGCGTTAATAGTAATGCCGCGCTCCTGTTCTTCTGGCATAAAATCCATAGTGGCTGTACCGTCATGCACTTCCCCAAGCTTATGGATTTTTTTAGAATAAAAGAGCATACGCTCGCTTACTGTGGTTTTTCCGGCGTCAATATGGGCTATGACGCCTATGTTTCGTATGGAGGCAATATCTTGTTTTTGCATATATTTATCCATTATCTGGGTGAAAAAAAGCGTGGATGGAGGTTTCCATAAAAAATGCCGGATTAAGCTTGGGGCTGGCAAAGCAGGCTTCCAGCGCGGGGCCAAAGCTGGCAGCAGCCTGTATGTTTTGGGGCGCGTTTATGCCATAAAATGCTTGGTAATAGCCGGGTTTTGTGTCTACAATAGCGTCTGGCTGGGCAAAATGGAATATTTCTGCATCTGCATGCTGTTCTAAAAAGACCCGCGGCGGAATATCCTGGAAAATTTGCAGGCCAGTGGGCAGCAGTGTGCGCGCCTGGCTACGCAGGGCATCCCAGAAAGGGCTGCGCTTATGGGCCGGGAAAAGCAAAAGGCGCCCACCAGGAGTTTGCGTAAGTTCTTGCAAAAATGCCGGTATATTCTCCACCTTGCAGGCGTTTTCTCCAAGGCCCGCAAGCTCCAGCCCCACAAGGCAGGAGGCGTGGGGTATGGCTTTTCCCTGCCCTTTGCCTGGTGCGGTAACAAAAAATATGTGGGGAACATGCGCAAAAATAGCGGGGGCAGCGGCAGCAAGTAAGCGCGCGGGAGAGGCAAAGTCTTCTTCCAGCACAAAAAGAGCCCAAGGGCAGGGGCGTATGTTTGAAGTAAGCGTAAAGCCAAGGCGCGGGTTAGCGCGCTCCTGCTTTTGTGTTTCCTGCTCCCCAAAATGAAAGTGGTAGTAAGCTAGTGCCGTTTTTAACGCCGCGCGCGTATGCGCTGCGCAGGTATTATAGGCATTTTCAAATACCGTATCTTGCAGGTATTCCAAGGTGACATTGTTTAACCAGTCTTCCATTTTTTTCCTCAGGCTTGCCCATGATAAAGTTGTGCAGTCTGCAAAAAAGGTACCGCCAGACGACTTGCCCTGTTTTTGTAAAACAGACTACTGCATTTGGCAAGGCGCAGCTTTGCGATTTTTTGCACGAAACTTGCGCTTCAGAGTGGAAGGCGTATTCCTTATCATAAGGACAAAAACTATTCCTCTAACCTCAAGGAGAATCCTGATGAAAGTACTTGAAAACAAGGTTGCAATTGTCACCGGCGGTGGCAGAGGCATTGGCAAAGGTGTGGCAACCGCGCTTTTAAAAGCAGGTGCGTCCGTTGTTATTACAGCGCGTACCCAGTCCCAACTTGATGAGTCTGTTAAGGAACTGTCTGCTTTTGGCCGCGTTATTGGTGTACAAGGTGATGGGGCCAAAGAAGAAGACGTCATAAAGACTGTGAAAAAAACAGTTGATTCATTTGGTAAAATTGATATTCTTGTTAACAACGCCCATGCTTCCAAACCCGGTATTTCTTTAGTAGATACTACAATGGAAGACTTAGACCTTTCCTTTGGCTCTGGCTTTTTCGCCACATTCTTCTATATGAAACACTGCTTCCCGTATTTGAAAGCCAGTGGCAATGGCCGCCTTATCAATTTTGGTTCTGGTGCTGCCATTTCTGGGCAAGAAGGGCAGGCCGCTTATGCTGCCGCTAAAGAGGCTATACGCGGTCTTTCCCGCGTGGCAGTACGCGAATGGGGCCCCCACGGCATTACAGTAAATATTATTTTGCCTTTTGCAGAAACCCCCAGCATGGTGAAATGGAAAAACGATATGCCAGAAGCTTTTGCCGCCAGCATGGCAAATGTGCCTATGCGCAAATTGGCTAATTCTGAGGATGATATTGGTCAAACCATTGTCTTTTTGTGCACAGACGCCGCAAAAGTTATCACAGGCCAAAGCATTGGCCTTGATGGCGGCGCAACCATGAAGCCGTAAAAAACTTGGTTGGGGGGGGAAACATTTTTATGCCTGAATGGCGCAAGTTCTACGCTCTCCATGCGTAAGGTTTCTTTTTCCCCCAACCCCCTGTTCTTTTCCCAAAAGCATTTGCATTTCAATGGAACATAAAACTGAGGAGAACTCGCCACTTTGCTTGTGTGTGCTAAGCTATAACAATGCTATCAAAATGCAACTGGAGGAGAAAGCATGAAGCTTCAGGACAAAATTGCCATTGTTACAGGGGCCAGCTCTGGCATGGGCAAAAGCATAGCCTTGGAATTTGCCAAAGAAGGCGCAATAGTAGTGGCAGTTGCCAGACGAAAAGAAAGATTGGATGACCTTGCGAAAGAGGCCGCCATATTGCCGGGAAGCATTACCCCATTCCAAGGGGATGTGGGCATCCCGCAGGAAATACAAAATCTTTTTGCATTTGTGCGCAGTACTTATGGCAAGTTAGATGTGCTTGTAAACAATGCTGGCATTGTGGATGCCATGACCCCCACAGCAGAAGTAACAGACAGTCTTTGGGAAAAAGTTATGGCGGTTAACCTTACCGGCCCTTTTACCGCCTGTAGAGAAGCGTTGCAGATTATGCTGCCCCAAGGCAAGGGGAATATTATTAATGTTGCCTCTATTGGTGGTTTGCATGGTGGCAGAGCCGGCACTGCCTACACAGCTTCAAAATGGGGTTTGCTTGGTCTTACCCAAAATATTGCATGGACATATTTGGAAAAAGGCATTCGCTGTAATGGCATTTGCCCAGGCGGTGTTGATACAGAAATAAGCGTGGGTATGGCCAATGCCACCCCCTTTGGTATCCAGCGTGCCACTGAATTTATGCCCCGTGTGCCAATGGGTAAGCCAGAGCAAATAGCCAAGGTGGCCCTTTTTCTTGCAAGCGACGACTCTTCTATTATAAATGGCTCCATAATAGTGGCAGATGCAGGCCAGACCGCGTATTAACCGGTATTATGTGCTGGAATGTGATCTGGGTAATGCAAGAAAACGTGCTTGCTCTGTTTTGTTATGGGCTATGGTTTACTTTTGCGCAGAATATAGGTATGTTTTACAAAACAGGTTGTTATTATCTGTAACCACGCGATAAACAAAGGTGCTTAAGGCATTGTTTTTTCTGCTCTTTAAAGCACTAAAACCCCACGGAGGCACACATGAAACTGAAAGATAAAATTGCTGTTGTAACAGGTGCCAGTTCTGGTCTTGGTCGCTTTATTGCATTAGAATTTGCAAAAGAAGGCGCAAAAGTTGTAGCAATGGCAAGGCGTAAAGAACGCCTGGATGAACTTGCAAAAGAAGCCCCGGCAGGCTCCATATACCCTTTCCAGGGCGATGTTTCCAGCCGTGAAGAAATACTGGCGCTTTTTGCCTATGTGCAAAAAACATTTGGGAAATTGGATATTCTGGTCAATAACGCAGGTATTTTAGATAATGTGATGATGGCTGCCGATATGGACGACAACACATGGGATAAAGTGCTTGCTGTAAACCTTACAGGCCCCTTCCTTATGAGCCGTGGAGCCTTAAATATCATGGTGCCGCAAGGCAGTGGCAATATCATTAATATATCATCTGTAGGTGGCATTACTGGCTGCCACGGGGGCACTGCCTACACCGCTACCAAGCATGGTGTAGTGGGCCTTACCCAAAATATTGCCTGGGCGTACCTGAAACAAGGCATACGCTGCAATGCCATTTGCCCTGGCACGGTGGATTCTGAAATTATGGCAGACCCTACCAAGGTAAGCAAGTTTGGCATGGAACGCATGATGGAATGTATGCCGCGCATTGCCAGTGGCAAGCCAGAGCAAATTGCCAAAATAGCGGTGTTTTTAGCAAGCGATGATGCGGATATGATAAATGGTGCCATTCTTGTGGCAGACAAAGGCATGACGGCCTTTTAATCTTTGCTGTACATTCTGCAATTATGGGCGTGTTCTTTTGGGTACGCCCATTTTTGCATACAAAAAGAGCATCCACACTATTGCGGATGCTCTTCTTTTGTAAACGCCAAAGCCTCAAAGGGGCAATGCCCCAGTTTTTAGCCTTCGCGCATTTTGTTTATAACATTGTTCAGGTTAGAAGCCTGGCTGGCAAGGTCATTTACAGCGGCATTGGCCTCATTCATAGCTGTAGATAATTCATTGGCTATGTTGGTAACACCATCAATAGTGCGGTTAATTTCTTCTGAAGTGGCAGACTGTTCTTCTGCAGCAGTGGCAATGGCGCGCACTTTATCCGCAGCGGCTTCTGCCACATGCAGAATTTCTTCTAATGCCTGACCAGACTGCACAGAAAGGGTATTGTTGAATGCAATAGCCTCAACCGCATGCTCCACATTTTCGCGGCTAAGGCGGGCAGCCTTTTGAATTTCTGCAATAGCTTTGCCCACTTCTGCGGTTGCATGCTGGGTTTTTTCTGCAAGTTTACGCACTTCATCTGCTACTACAGCAAAGCCACGTCCGGCTTCCCCAGCACGAGCAGCTTCAATAGCGGCATTAAGAGCCAGCAGGTTTGTTTGGTCTGCAATATCCGCAATGGTAGTCATAACAAGGCCAATGCTTTCTGCCTGGGAATCTAAAGCTTCCATATCACCGCGCATGGCAGAGGCTGTGTCGTGCAGGGTGTTCATGCCATGCACAACTTCATTGACAATGTTAGCGCCTTGCTGGGCTTTGGTGTACATTTCGTGCGTGGCAGAAGAGGCATCGCCCGCATTATGCGCCACTTCCATAACAGTTGAATTCATTTCTTCCATTGCAGTTGCCGTTTCACCCATGCGCTGGGCTGTTTGGGTAGCGCCGCGGTCAGACTGTTCTATCTGGGCAGAAAGTTCTTCTGCGGCTGTAGAAAAGCGTTCTACAATGCCTTCAAGTGCATTTACAACATCCATGCGCGCCTTTCTGCCAGCTTCTTCTGCTTCTTTTTGCAGGCGCACTTCATCGTTTATATCAAACACCATGTCCACATAACCAATGGCCTGGCCTTTTTTATCTTTTAGCTGTACGGCCATAGCTCTGAAGTCGCCAAGACCTGGCTGTTGGAAGTTGGTTGAGGAAACGCCTTTAAGGCAGTTTTCAATAGCGCAGTTTTCTGTCTGGCAAATAGAAGCGCCCCAAATATGGCATGGCTGGCCGTGGATTTGATCCATAGACTTGTTCAACATATTGAGCACATTTTTGTTGGCAAAGGTAAAGCGGCGGTTTGTATCCATAGTGGCCAGAAGGAAGGGCAGAGAATTAAGCACACTTTCAAACCACACATTCTTATCTGCCACTTTATCAAAGGCCTGGTTAATACTGCCTGCCAGGGTGCCAAACTCATCCTTACTGGTGTTTTCCCAACGGGCGCTAAAGTTACCAGTTGCCACTTCATTGGCAAAACTTTGGGCTTTCTTTAAGGGGCGACTTAAGCTAAGTACCGCGGCAATGGCAATAATAAGGCTTACAAGCAGCGCAAACATAGCCATAATAAAGGTATTTAGCTCACCATTTGCCTGGATAAGAGTAAAGCGCTTTTTGGAAAACTCCACCATAGTGTTTATTTGACTTACCAGGCTTTCTATGCGTTGTTCTATGGCAATTTGCGCAGTAGACAAGTTTTGGCGCGCTGTGACAAATTGTGTAAATGCTTCGCTAAATTTTACAAAATTATCACGCGCAACCTGTATGTTGTCCAATGTTTCTAGCGTGGTAAGGGTGTCCAGTGCTTTATCAATATTCGCAATACCTTCTTTCAGCAAATTTTGCACCACATCTGCATTTTGCTGGGTGGGGTCTTCATAAAAAAACTTAATCATTGTATTGGCCCTAAGAAGGGTTTCTTTTGCATTTTGCAAAAAAAGATTTCCTTCAAAGCGCCTGTAAATCAGCTCTTCACGCTGCTTATCTTCTGTGCGCTTAATGGCATCTGTAAGAGAATCATTGGCAAGTTTTTGGCTTTTTGCAATTTCTGCTACTTGCGTTTGCAGCACTTTAGTATTCTCTTCTACAAGATTAAATGCCTGCTTACCATTTGCCATTTCTTTCAATGCATTATCAAGACGCTGCTTTTGCTCTTGAAGCATAATGTAGGGTGTAGCGTCATTAAAGTTTTGGATAACAGATGCAAGAGCTATACCTGCCTGCTTTGCATCTTCCGGGTTACCATTGGCGCAGTAACGCCAAATAGCATTATTCCCTTTTAGCGCATTTTTGCTTGCCTCTTCCAAAAAAACTATCTGGCTTGTCTGGTCAGACATCTGCCGCATGGCACGCCAGCCAAATATAGAAGAAAGGCAAATGGAGATAATAATAATAACAAAACCAATGGAAAGTTTAAGTTTAAGCGACATAGGGGTATTCCTGTAAAAAGAGTTGGGGCAGTTACAAGCTTAAACTGCATGTTCTGCCTGTTGCACATGCGCTGTTAGTGTACCAGAGTTCAAAAAAGTTGCAAACAACGTATATATAGATAAACCGCACTAAATTACAAGGATTATTTATACCAGATACGTAGATGTTAAGAGAACGAAAGGAAAAAACACCATATCCTGCTACACTATACGTATACAAACTAGCATAAAAGCGTATCGGGTGTATTTTGCCTTCCATTAGAGTATCTCGTGATCCTTCACAAATATTTTCCTTGTAAAAAGGTTTTTTTGTATTGTTCAAAAAACTTATGGAAAGGGTATGGGCTTTTAACATGTTTATAACGTTGATAATTGCGTGAGGTATGTTTTTTTGGACAAACTGCCTGGAATGAAATTTTATTTTTTCAATTAGTTATGTACCTAAATAGCCATTTGCTGCATTTCTTTACAACACCTTGACAGAAGACACCTTCCATGTTGCATTAAAGGTGCAAGGATGGCTGTTTGTATAAACATATTGTGGAGGTAATGTATGAAAGCGCTGTTTTTTTCACTGGCGTTGCTTCTGGGGTTATTAACGCCTGCTTTTGCGCAAGAAGTAAAAGAAAGTATATCTATCGCAGCGGTTAAGAATGAAACGTATGTTGTCCACGGGAATTACCAGAGCAAAATATACCATAACCAATACTGCCGGTACTTTAATTGCAAAGCATGCACAATGATTTTCCACTCACCTGCGGAAGCCATTGCAAAAGGGTACAGAGCCTGCCAGGTATGTGGCGGGTAGTGGAGAGATTAAGGTTTCAGGGGTAGGGCGTTAAAGACTAAGCCCCACCTCAGCAAGCAAAAGCTCTCCCTTGTGCAGGTCTTCCTCTGTTATAGGGCGTATGACACGGCATGGGTTACCCGCTGCAAGCACATTGGCAGGAATGGACTTTACCACAACACTGCCAGAGCCTATAACTGTGTTTTCACCAATGCTTACACCAGCATTTACTATGACCCCGCCGCCAAGCCATACATTATCGCCAATACTAATGGGTAAAGCCTGTTCTGCCATTGCGCCACGCACCCTGTGATGTAACGGGTGGCCCACTGCATAAAGCGATACACTGGGGCCAAACATGACATTATCACCTATGGTAATGGGCGCGCAGTCCAGCATAATACAGCCAAAATTGGCGTAAAAGTTTTCTCCAAGGCTGATGTTACAGCCATAATCGCAATGGAAGGGTGCTTCCATAAAAAAGCGCGTTGGCGTTTTCCCAATTAATTGGCGCAAAAGCGCATCTGCTTCTTCCCATTCATCAGGGGGCAGGTTATTGAACTTCCATACTAATTGCCTGGCTTTAAGGCGCATTTGTGCAAGTTCTTTGTCAGAGGACACATAGTACTTGCCTGCCAGCATTTTTTCTTTTTCTGTCATACATGTATTCCTTATTGCATATCCGCAACTTATAGCAATGAATTGCTATAAGTTGCAAAAGACACGCTGCCTCGGCGTGACGGCGAAAGTAAATTTCGCCTACACCTCGTAGCGGGCGGCAGCTCTCGCTGCCGCCAGAGCATTTCTCGTTTATTAACAGAAATGCTCTAGCAAAAAAGCCCTTACGAGTTTTCTCATAAGGGCTTGATTTTTTATGGTGGGCCATCCGTGACTTGAACACGGAACCAACTGATTAAGAGGCATGAGAACCAACTAGCAACTATTTGAAATAACTAAAATAACAATTCTTCTATATGTGCAAAGTTGTCCAATTTATGACCAAAAACTGCCATTCTGTATGACCGCATTTATATGACCAAATCCCTGGCTTATGCCGGGGATTTTTTTGTTTAAGCAGCAGCGCAATCAACACAGTGGAAGTTAGGAAAAAGTCATTGGAAAACTGTTTTTCTGCACATCGTATAGATTGCATAAGCTATCTGCTGAAGTCAGAATAGGCATTTTAGAAGAAAAAGGCAACTCTTACCCTGTCAACCCCCAGACGCTTGCCGCACGTTCCCCTTTCTGTACGCTCTTGGCACTTACTTTAAAGCCCGTCTAAAACCCATGTTTTCTGCTTCAGCCACAGTTTCAACATATCGTTCATCAGTTTTTGTACCAATTTTATTCATGTCGTAGCTAGCATCCCAAGGCAGGTGATAAATCTTCTCTTTTGTGGAGGAAACATTGCACTTCACAAGTGGATACTGCTTGAGGGAGAAGTTATCGCGAACATTTATACCAAGCACCTGAGCCTCATTACGAGCAGCTTCGGAAAGATTTGTTTTACTGAAAATTATTGGAATAATTACTTCCTCTTCATGGGTACGCTTATATGAAATTGCGGCTCCATAAAGTTGATGGACTGTATTTGCGTGAATTTTCTTTTCACTTGACCAGTACTTACACTGAATAATAAAAGTTCTTTTATTTTTTCTTGCTCTTTCTTTTGCAATAATATCAATTCCATTATCAAAGAATTTTTTTCTTATTCCATTATAGTACACATTACAGCCTTGCTTTTCATACAAGTATCCGACATACCGCTCATAACGCTTTCCTATTTCTTCATTAGAGCACATTTCACTAAAGTAGTTTTCAAGCTTTTCATCATCAGTTTGTGGCCTTATGGATTCAAGATATGAGTCTTTCTCCGAGCGCCATGTTGGCTTACTTGCATTCAGTCTATCAACTAGTTCTCCTTTTTCTTTTGAAAAAGGTTCATAGCCTTTTTTTACAAGATACATATACGTTTCAAACACACCATAGGTTGTTGTTGCGCGTTTTGGATTTCCAGTCCTGTCTGGGAGATATACTGTGAAAATATCATTGGCATAGTTTTCTTTTGCAGCAAGGAATTCTTCACCTTGTTTTGTTTTGATATAGATATCTAATCGAGGCCTTGGTATTGGCTGCACAGGTGGAGTGGGTTTTGCCACGGTAGGGGTAGGCTGAGTAACCTTTTGTTCTGACTGAGAGCCTGTTTTTTTATTTGCTGAATTTGTTTTATTCGGCTTAAAAAGGCAACTTAAAAGCCCCAAAAGCCAATTCGATAGCTCCCAAAGAACGAGCAGTAGTGCTACCGTCAAAAATATTTCCACTTTCTTACCTCTTCTCCAAACTAACAAGTCCTTTTTCCTGTGTCAACATTCCCCCCTTGACATTTCTCTTACTTTATGCATAACTGTACCCAGGTGCTCAACACACCTTCCGAAGGCGGATACGCCAACCCGACAGTTAGGCTTTTTTTGTGCCCAAATTTTGAGTGTCAAGTATTTTTTGGTACTGATTTGTGCTACAATATTTCCAATTGCTGGGTGTGTCCGATATGTCCAAGGCGAAAACCTAAAGGCGGACAGCAGTCCTTCGGCTGTGTTGAACACCCAGCATTTTTTACGCCATTCAACAGGCGTTCAACAAAAACCGAAGGAGCACACAATGACTGACCTTATTCCAACCGTGGCCTTGGTAAACGGAACCCCCCGCGTACTTTCAACTGATATTGCGGAAGTTTTTGTAAAACCAAAAAAACAAGTACAAAATTTTATTAGAAGATTTCTTGTAGAAATAGAGCCA
>CAZPTC010000049.1:0-11767 GCA_964589455.1 uncultured Desulfovibrionaceae bacterium
ATGCCATTTTCCAGTTTACGCAGCTTTACGCTGTTATTGGGAATAGCGTCCCGTGTAATGGGAATGGTAACAGGCTGCTGGTCATTTTTATGCAGTACTAAAAGCTCAACAGTTGTGCCTTTAGGGCCACGCATACGGCGTGCAGCTTCAGACAGGCTCATTTCCTGGGCCATTTCGCCATCAATAGAAATAATAATATCCCCAGAGCGCATACCCGCTTTTTGGGCAGGTGTATCGTCAATGGGCGAAAGAACGGTTAATTGACCGTTTTCTGTTGTTATTTCAATGCCAATGCCAAAAAACTCGCCAGAGCTGCTTTCTTGCATGGTGGCGTAGTCTTCTACAGAAAGAAGGTCGGAGTGGGGGTCAAGGCTTTGCAGCATACCCTTTAATGCGCCGTCCATAAGTTCTTTTTGGGAAACTTCTTTCACATAATACTGGTCTACCATGTCCAAAACCTGGCTGAAGCGGCGCAGGGAGTCATAGTCTGCATCTGCGCTCATGGCACGCACGGCTCCACCACCAAGAAGAAAGACCATACTCAGAAGACCGCAGGCGGATAAGACCCGCACAAAACTTTTCATATTTCCTCCACAGGAAAAAATCCCTGTATTTAACAAAGAATTTTTGCATCGTACGCTTTGAATGAAAAAATGCAAGCCCTATAACCAGAGCTTAAGCCAGCAAACGCTTATTCCAAGCCATAAAAAGAAGGGGGCAAGAAGAATACAGGTTTTATAACGCAAAGGGTTTTGCGCCCGCCCAATAAGAACCCAAAGGGCAGTGGCAAGCGCGTAAAATACCATACAGCCATAAAGCAGGTAGGATGTTTGGGTTGCAGAAAGCCAGGAAATATAAGGCATGTAAGAAAAAGAAGGGGGGCTATATATAAGAATATAGGCAAAAAATGGCAGGGCGGAAAGTGCGCAAATATAGGCGCGTGTAGCGCTGCTTTTTATGGCAAAAACGTAGTAATCGCGGCCGTAGTCGTCCCTTTTTTTGCGAAAAAGTGCCCAGATAAGAAAAAGACCATTAGCATAGGCCATACCTGATAAAACGGCGCTTGCAAGAAATACCTGCCAGGTAAACTGTGCGTACATATTTTGTAAAAGGCTTATGTAGGCAGCGGCAACTGCCTGCGTGGCTGTTGCCCCGCTGCTTAGCAGTTCACTAAAAGAAAAGCCATTAAGAAAACAGAAGAAAAGATACGCCGCTAATAAGGAGCCAATAGTGGCCGCAATGCCTGAAAAGTAAAAAAGTACCAGCCGGAACTTCCCAAACTTATGCCCAAAGCGCACTGCAAGCATAAGTGATATAGCGCCACACATATGCCCTGCTGATGCGCCCCACCATTCAAAAAGGCCGCCAGCCGTAAAAAACTGGTTCAAATATCCATTAAAAAGTGCATCTGCCCCAAAGGTAAGGCCAATAGTAATTTGCATAATAAGGGCAAGCTTGGCCGTTTGCTCCCCTTTTTTAGTAAGTAAGGCGCCTTTTATATGGGTTTTAGAGCTGGCAAATTCACGCAGGGCCCAAAAGGGAAAAAAGCCTGCGGCAAGTATACACAGCATAACAAAGCTGGTAAGAAAAAATAATGCGTAATTGAGCACAGTTAACCTCAATACTTGGGTAACGAAATTCAGACAAGACTCTAAACTGGAAAGGTAAAAAACACAAGAAGGAGTACACGTTAATTTTATAGGATTATGAAAACCGTTTGTTTTGTAAACATTTTTATGGAAAAGTAAATCCCTTGTCCTTATGCCTTTTTTTCGTTAGGATAATGTCACTGTTGAGAAGGGTTCTGGTTTTGTATTATGAAAAAAAACCTTTTTGGGATTGTGCTTCTTACTCTTTGGGGTGTATTTTTAAGCGCCTGCGTGTATGGATACCTTAAGTATTTACAGCCTGCGCGGCTTACCCCTATGCTGGAATCTACACTGGAAAATGCTTTAGGTGTGGATATTTCTATGAATGCCGCAGAAGTAAGCATTTTTCCTACGTTTTCTTTGCGCCTTGAAAATGTCAGTATGCTGCCCTCTGCAGAGCGGCCACACCTTGTTTCCTCTGAAAAAATAACTGCTACGCTCCACGCGGCTTCCTTAGAAATGTCACTTGGCTGGCTTTCTCTCTTTCGCTTAGAGCCTGTTATTGCAGATATTTGGCTGGAATCACCCATTGTTTTGCTTACCCGCGTGGAACCCGCGCCATTTAAAGCCGCTCAACACCCGCCTACTGATTTGCGGCCAACTGCCATTGTTACAGAAAACACCTTAGAATCGCAACCTGCCCCGTCTGCTGAGCCGCCTAAACTGGTTGAGCCATCTGCTACAGTGCGCAGTCTGGCTGAAGTAGAAACTAAAACAAAAAACACACAAAAGCCAGAGCCACTTTTACCGACGTCTATACAAGATACCCGTTTGCACTTGTATGATGCGCAAATTATCTATAGCGCGCAAGCAGAAGGTACCCATATACAGGTAGAAGGTATTACAGGCTCTGCGCGTTTACCCGGATTTTTCAGTGGGCGCATAGATTTACGCATTGCCCGTACTGCATGTACATTTCCCAATATGCCTCTTATGGAGTTTCAAGATTTTTTCCTTCAGCTTTCAGATCTTGAGTTGAAAAAAGGAGAAATATCTCCCAAAATTTCTGCGGAAATTGCTGTTGGCTTGCAGTTTCAGATGCAATCTTTTTCTACTGTTAAAGGGAAAAAAATAGAACCTGCTTTTGACTATTTCCCGCTTGCAAAGCCTATTGCTTTACGTTTAGACGCAACAGGGCACATGGAAAATGGTGTATACAATGCAGAAGGGGCTTTTAACGCCAATGGCGGCCTGGTTATGAATACCATGTATACCCCCCTTGCGTTTTCTATGCCATTCAGGATAGAGCAGGGTCAGCCTATGGAACTTGAAGGTGTTACCCTTGCTTTTGGGCCGGACAAAGCCTCTTTTTCTGGTGCGCTGTATGGCGTTTTTGAAAATCTGGTGTTAAGAGCCGCCAATAAAAACACATCTGAAACCACCCAAACGTCAGCTTCTCCTGTCACTCCTGTTCCTTCTGCTCCAGTAGTAAGTTTGCCACTTGTAAACCCGCCTTCCCTTAATAACCCTGTATTACGGGGTGTGGTAGAAACTGAGCACTTCAGCCTTGTGTATTGGTTTGGCTTTGCCCGTAATATGCTGCCGGGGCTACAGTTGGCCTTGGACCATATAGTGGCAAAAGGCGAAATTGAAATGGATAAAACGGGTCTTTATGCCAAAAATGTGCAGGGCAAGGTGTTAGACATACCTATTACCCTTGCCTGTAACTTGCAAAACTATTTTGACCCCTATTTAGAGTTTTTTATTACTGTGGATAAAGCGAATCTGGATCCGCTTTTTCCAGAGCTGAAAGGCCAGCATGTTACCCCGCCCGTGTATCCGCCACCGCCAGTACCCCTTTCCGACTCCACTGAGCCTTCCACCTTTAATTTTGGTTTGCATATCAGCGCACAGGCGGCTGAAATTCTGGATTTAGACCTGGAAAAAGTGTATTGTTTTGTGGGCGCAAGCCGTGGGCAGACAGCAGAAATAAGCCAGAAGGGTGCCTTTTTAACCATACGGGTTGGCAATGTGTACGATGGCAAGGCAGAAGCTTTTGTCACGCTGGATACAACTGTGAATATCCGCGCAAATCTTAGCAATGTGAAGCTGGATAAAGCGTTGGAGCCTCTTGCAGGGTATAAGGCTCTGGGTGGAGTAGGCAGTTTAAAAGGCAATGTAAACTTTGCTTCTGGTTCTTTGTATACCATACTTAATTCCCTTAGTGGCAATGTGGAAGGCAAGTTGGAAAAAGGTTTTTTTGCCTCCAAGGCAGGCAGCACTACCCCGTACGACAGCGTAGGCTTTAACCTGAAACTGAAAGCCCAGCCTTCTGCTGAAGAAACCATGCCCAGCTCGCTTGCGCTTACAGGGAATTGGAAGGTAGACGTGCAATTACCCCAAGTAGGGTTTGTGGTGGATACCAATGCAGCCATAAGCTATAATACAAAGTCTGTCATGCCCCTGTCTATGAAGCCGCAAAAGGCCAATATCCAGTTTACCATGAAAAAAGATGGTCTTGGTATGCTGGCCTGGACAAAAAACATAACACTTGAAGCAACTGCCCTTACAGCTTTTGATTTGGAAAAGCAAACAGTTACCCTTACAGATATAAAGGGAAAAGTGGCAGGGGAAGGGGATAGCATAATAAATGGCACACTCTCTGCCAGCAAGCTTTTTTCTGCGCCAGAATTTGCGGGAAAAATCCATGCTTCTTCTGGTTCATTCCGTTCTCACCTTGCCATGCTTGGCCTTTTGCTGCCCCCTATGGAAAACCCAGATGCCCTCACACGCATAGAAGCAGAGGCAGAATACCAGTTTGCCAAGCAAACCCTTACATTAGAAAAAATACAAGGCAAATTGGATTCTTGCCCATTCCGAGGGAATAGCCGTTTAGAATTTGGCAAGCATTTGAATACACAGGCAGTGCTGCAATTTGATAATTTGCCTTTTGACCATTATTTCCCCAAACCCGCAGCGCCAAGCCACAATACGTCTCCGTCGGCCCCTAAGGCCCCAAGCCCTGTACCACTTGAGTTTTTGCGGGATAATGACGCTACCCTGGATTTACGCTTCCACAATGCCACGCTCTTTAAGTGCCCGTTAAAAGACCTGCATGTCCCTGTTTCGCTTAAAAATGCGGCATTAAGGGTGGGGCCATTTTCTGCCAGTTTCCCTGGTGGCGGCACACTGAATGGCGAGTTAGTTTCTAATGCAACAGGGAATAAGCTGGAAAGCCACTTGCAACTTGCTTTGGTTAATATACAGCTTTTGCCATTAAGCGAGGCCCGCAAGCAGGATACCCTTATGGCCGGCACCGCAGAAGCCCGCTTTAATTTCACCGCACTTTTTGATGACTGGAATAAGCTGTTTGCTTCCCTTAACGGGCCTTGGGCATTTGAATTGAAAGATGGCTATATGCAGTCTGCAAAAAATGCCCCAAAAGGGGTGGAAGAAGATTCCCGCACTACTGACCCCAATGCTCAGTACACAGAGCATTCTACTATAAATAGCCAATCTAAAACAGTTATAACCCTTGCCAGCGCAAGTGGAAGCATAACCAATGGCCTTGTAGCATGCGATAATTTGTTGGTGAAAGGCCCTGTTACAAGTATAAAAGGCGGAGGCAAAGTAGACCTTGCCACTGAGACCATAGACGCCAAGATAACCGCCACATTGCTTGGTATACCGGAAATGCCTGTGGAAATAACAGGCAGCCTGCGTGACCCACAAATGTCCTATAAAGTTGCGGGCGCAGTGGCTGGCACAATTGGTAACTTAGGCGGCACTGTACTGGGTATTGTGGGTGGGGTGGTTTCTGCGCCCTTTAAATTGCTCTTTGGCGGGGGCGATAAAAAGCAGGAACCCAAAGCTAACCCGAATGATATATTCCAAAACCCGCCCTTGCCACCAGGTTCGTAGCGTCTTTTATATCAATACTTGTAGAGCTTCCATTGCAAGGCTTGTATATAAAAATCCCCATGCGGTATAACACGCATGGGGATTTAAGCTATACATAAAATGGGGCTGTTTTTATTCTTCCCGTGCTTTTGCCACAATGCTGATGCCGTGCTTTTCTGCCAGGGCAATGGCCTGTTCTTTGTCAAAAAAAAGGGCTCCTGCTTCTACAGCTAAAGCTGCGTATTGGCCTTCTACAAGGTTTTGTACAGTTTTAAGGCCAATGGAGGGTAAGTCTACCCGTTCTTCCTGCCCTGGTTTCAGCATTTTAATGGCTACGCAGCCTTTGCCACCCAAACGGGCACCACGGGCCAATGTTTCGTCTGTGCCTTCCAAGGCCTCTACAGCCATTACCATGCCTTCTCTCACCACAAGACACTGCCCTATGTCCATTGCTCCAATTTGGCGGGCAACAGGCCAGGCATAGGCAATATCTTCCTGCACTTTTTGGTTTGGCGGGCATTTTGGGGTAAGCAGGCCAGGGAGTATATGCAAAACAGGCGCATACTTTGCGGCAGAAACAACCTGTATCCCTTCTTTTTCCAGTTCACCAACTATGGCACGCAAAAGGGAATCGTCTCCCTTTTTTTTTAAGCTGAATACCACGCGGGCAGCCCGTAAATCTGGCCGAAAATCCAGTGCCCGAGGCTTATTAATAGTGCCTGCCATGCATGCGGCCTGAACATGGTGTTTTTTAAAAAACGCCAGCATTTTGGTAAGCTGCCCTAAATGCAAAAGCAAACATGAGCCCCCAAGTTTTTCCAGCTCCTTGGGCAAATTTTCATCCGTGTGACCATAAAAACCCACAGCCACAGGGCAAAGCCCGGCTTTAGCCGCATTTTGCGCCACAATAAGGGGGAACTGCCCGCCACCTGCAAGAATACCAAGCTGTTCCATATTAAAGCGCTTGCCAGTATTCCATACGGGGTTTGGCATTTTGCAGGGCATCAAGTGTAATATCTACAGACTGAACGCCTGCTGCATAAGGGGCCACTTGGTAGGGGGGGAAGTATACGCGCAAGCCATTGGGTATAAGGCAGAAAACCACAAAATTTTCTGGCTGCGGCTCTGTGCCTGCGCGGAGCATTTCGTCAATAAAGCCGTCATCCCCTTCCGGGTTACGAAAATCTTCTAAAACGCCTTCGCTTAAAACTTGGCGGGATACGCGGGAAAGGATAAGCAAGGCATTTTGCGGGTCAGTAAAAATATCGTCTAAAATAAGGGGGGTGCCATTTTTCATATCAAAATTCTGGGCAAGAAGCTCTACAGAGCCATGCGCGCCACCCGTGTAGGTAGAAATATTCCACACAATACTTTTCACACGGCTTTTATCTGCAAGCGGGGCTGTGCGGTCAAAGGTGATGAGGCAGTCATACGGAAAACGGGGGGTAAAAGCATCCGGGTCCGTTTTCTTCATTTCATTGGATTCTTTTGCTTCTTCTAACGCGGCTTTTTCAAAATTTTTCACTGTGGTGTCCACAAGCGCGTTAATTTCTTCATCTACCTGTTTCACACCAAAAGTTGGCCAGCTTGCTTCTATGTTAACATATTCGGTAACGCGCTGCAGGCTGTTTGGCGTGCGTACTTCCTCTTCTTTGGCACCTGGCTTTTTGTCTGGGGAGGCGTTAACGCCCTCAATACCCAGCAGAACGCAAAGGCCAAGGACAAAAAACAGGGTAATAAAGCGTATTTTTTTTTGATGTTGCATAAAAGCCTCCTGGCTACCTGTGGGTGCCTGTATGGTACACGAACTTGTCATAAAAGGAAAGAGAGCAAAGCGCATAGAAATATAAGCAGAATTCCCATGTATGTTTACAGACGGGTACTTTTGGCTTTTTTTTGGGTGTTAACCACTTGACGAGAAAACCAAAAAATGTTTTCTATGTGAAAACGCGGCAGCGCTAGGCTCCTTGTGCGGGTTATATAAAAAAGTTTGTTTTTCACAATTTTTTTGTTTGTGGTTTTTAGGCAGAAAAATTGTGGCTGAATTTGGGGCAGGCCCCAATATAGAGTGGACAGAGGAAAAGGGATGTGCAAGTTGCGTGCTGCGTAGCCGGTGTATACGGCTTGTGCGTGAAGTGCTGGTCTCTGTTTTGCTGTTCGTGCCCTGTGCTGCGGTGGCCAGGGTGTTTTTCCGGGAATTCTAATCGTCAGGAGACTGGTATGACAAAAGCGGATCTTATTGCAGCCATAGCCGGTAAAACGGGTTTTACTAAAACCGTTTCTGAGCAGGCACTTAATGCGGTGTTAGAAGCCATGCAAATTTCCCTTGTACAGGAAAACAAACTTACCCTTACAGGTTTTGGTACCTTTAGCGTAGAAACACGCAAGGCGCGCACTGGCCGTAACCCCCGCACAGGCAAAGCCCTGCAAATTCCAGAAAGCAAGGCTGTTAAGTTCCATCCGGGCAAAAACCTTAAAGAATCTGTTCAGAAATAGCATTCCCCTTAGACGAGGAGTTTTTCATGTTCACTGGTCAAAATGTTCAAAGTCCCTTACCGTGGGATTTGCCTTGGGCTATGCCTGATTATGCTGTGTTTTTTGGCGTACTTTACCTGGTACTTCTTGTACTGGGGGCCGGTCTTGGTTTTGTTACGCTTAAAACCATGCGCGATTTGCGCAAAGGCAACTCTTGACAAATATGGGCTTTTAGCCCATAATCCTAAATTCCTTCAGCGCAGGGCTTTTGCCCTATGCAGAAGATAGATTACACGGAGGGGGTGATTCTTTTGCCCGGAGTGTTTCTGAACGAAGATGAATATAATTTTGATATTGCCCTGCGTCGTTTTAAAAAGCAGGTAGAAAAAGCGGGCGTACTTTCTGAAATGAAAAAACGCCAACACTACGAAAAGCCTAGTGTTATGCGTAAGAAAAAGAAGGCTGCTGCCCGTAAACGTTTGCTGAAAAAAATGCGCAAAACACCACAAATGTAGGTGTAGCAGTATTTTTCTACAAAGAGCCGGAACCAGGGAAACCTGGTTGCCGGTACTTTGTGTTTTTTTAATACATAGCATTGCCCTTTAATGGCGCGTGGGAGAAAAACTATGCCTGGCACATGCCCCTTTGCAGAACGCATTGAAAAAGATTATTTAAGTGCCTATAAATCTGGCGAAAAAGTTGTTCTTGCCACATTGCGCCATGTTAAAACAGCGGCCAAAAATTTGCAGGTGGAACTTATGCGCCCCTTGGTGGATGAAGATTATATCACCATTCTTACCAAGCAGGCCAAGCAGCGCCAGGACTCTATAGAACAATATCTTGCAGCCAAGCGTAAAGACCTGGCAGATGCAGAAGAAGCAGAACTTGCTGTTTTACGCTCTTACCTGCCAGAACCCTTAAGCCCGGCAGAACTTGCCACTGCTATAGAAAAAGCTGTTGCCCCTTACCTGGCAGAAGGCCAAAAGGCTATGGGCAAGGCCATACAGGCTGTTATGACAGAATTTAAAGGCCGTGTAGATGGCAAGGTAGTAAGCGAAGAAATTAAAAAACGCTTTTCTTCTTAATACCTCCTGCGGAATGTATTCCAGGCGCCTAAGCGGTTTCACCTCCTATTTTTTGTGTGTATATTATGTCTGATACTTTTGCCGCTTCCCTTGCTGCACTGGAATTTCCCAAAATTCTGGAACATGTGGCGCGTTTTTGTCTTTCTGACTCTGCCAAAGAAGCAGCCCTTGCCTTGCGCCCTTTGCCAAGTGTTACTGCCATAGCCCACAGCCAGGCCCTGTTTGAAGAAACTTGGCATTGGTATGCGGAGGGCAGTATAAAACTGCGTCCTTTTGCAAACCTTGCGCCTGTTGTAGAGCTTTTTGATCCTAACCGCGCGGCTTTCCATGCTGCACCAGCCCCCCTTTTAGAGCCGGAAGATTTATGGGCCGTAAAAGATGCCCTTAATCTGGCAGCCAATGCCCTGCACGCCATGCAGGAAAAAAGCCGCCCAGCTTGGGAATCTGTAGCGCCAAACTTGCCCCAAAGCGCCCTTTCTGCTCTAAACCGCTGCATTGGGGAAGAAGCTAGCATTAAGGACGAAGCTTCTCCCGGGCTTCTTTTGGTACGCAATGAATTGCGCTCTCTGCATCAAGGCTGTTTGCGCCGCGTAAAGGAATACTCGGAAAAATATAATATAGCGCACATGCTGCAAGATGAATATATGACTCTTGCCTCAGACCGCTATGTTTTGCCCCTTCGCGCCAATTTTAAAGGCCAGCTACAGGGCATTATCCACGATTATTCCCGCACAGGCGAAACCTTGTATTTTGAGCCCATGTTTCTGGTAGAGCATAATAACCGCCTGCAAGAACTGAAGCATGAAGAGCGGGAAGAAGAGCGCAAGGTTTTGCGCCTTTTATGCGACCTTTTGGCTGCTGCTTACCCGGATTTTCTTTCTACATGGCGCTTTTTGGTGAATTTGGATTTATATTTTGGGTTTGTGGCATTCTCCCATGTTATTGATGGCAGGGTTGTGCCTTTGTACCAGGCTGGAGATGGGGGCAGCCCCGTGCATTTGCCAAAAGCGCGTCACCCCTTGCTTGTGTTGGAAAACAGCCTGAGCGCGTCCAAAAAGGGCAATGCCCCAGCGCGTGTGCAACCAGTTGATATTACATTGCGCCCGGAAGACACCGTGCTTATTATAAGCGGTGGCAATGCGGGCGGTAAAACAGTTGCGTTAAAAACACTCGGGCTTGTGGCTCTTATGGTTTTTTCTGGTATTCCTGTGCCAGTTGCCTCTGGTGCCAGCCTGCCGTATTGGAAGGGTGTCCATGCCTTTATTGGAGATGAACAAAGCCTGGATGAGCACGTTTCTACCTTTACCGGGCAAATAGAACATTTAGCCACAATATGGCCGGCTCTTGGGCCAGACCACCTTTTATTGCTGGATGAATTTGGCGCAGGTACAGACCCTTCCCAAGGCGCTGCCCTTGCCCAGGCTGTTTTGGATGGCATTTTGGATAAAGGTGCCTATGCCTTGTGCGCCACGCACTTCCCGGCGCTTAAAACCTATGCCCTTACCAAGCCCCATGTGCGCGCTGCTTCTGTGCTTTTTGATGAAAGAAGCAAGAAGCCGCTTTTCCACTTAGGCTATGATCAGGTAGGCGCAAGCCTTGCTTTGGATGTTGCGCGGGAACATGGTCTGCCAGAAGAAATTTTGAAAAAAGCCGCCCAATACCTGCTTTTAGAAAGCACAGATATGGGCCCCGTGCTGGATACCTTAAACAGGCTTGCCCTCCAGAAAGAAAAAGAGCTGGAAGAGCTGAAAAAAGAAGAAAGACTGCTTGCAGACAAGCGCCGCTCTTTACATGAACGCTTTGAAAAAGAACGCGCTGGCCTGTATGCAGAAGTGCGCCAAAAATCTGCAGATCTCATGGCCGCGTATAAAAGTGGCAAGGCAACAGCCAAGCAGGCGTTAAAAGATATGTCTGCCCTCAGGGTCAGTCTTCAGCCAGAATATAAGGCCCCTTCTGTAAATTTAGACCCTTCTGCCTTCACAAAAGGTATGGTTCTGCGGCATATCCCTTGGAATAAAAACGCCACCCTGCTGGAATGGAATGACCAGAAAGCCAAGGTGGATATGAACGGCGTTTCTCTTTGGGCCCCGTTTACAGACTTGGAACCTTTGGATGCCCCACGCGCCAGTGCGCCATCTGTAAAGCCGCAGGCCGTTAAAGTAAGCGCCGTTTCCTCTGGCCCCATGTTCAGCTTGGATTTGCGGGGTAAAAGGGCAGATGTGGCACTTGCGGAATTAGAGCAGTTTTTAGATAAATCCCTGCTGCAAAACAGGGAAGAAGTGGAAATTGTGCATGGCCGTGGTACAGGTGCATTGCGTAAAGCCGTGCATGAGGCACTGAAAAAGTTCCCCTGCACCTTCCGTACAGCCAATGAAGACCAGGGCGGCGATGGCGTAACTGTGGTTACTTTCGGGTAAGTATAAGGGTGAGCATTCGCCCAGGGTAAATATGGATAAATCGCAGGTTACACAAGCCATTAAGGCGCGCCTTTCCATTGCGGATATTGTTCGCCGCTATGTGGATTTAAAGCGCCAGGGTACACGGCTTGTGGCCCCTTGCCCTTTCCATCAGGAAACCAAGCCCTCCTTTTCTGTCAATGAAGAGCAGGGCACCTTTTATTGCTTTGGCTGTCAGGCAAGTGGCGATATTTTTGACTTTTACGGCAAAATTAATGGCTTAGATTTTAAAGAATCTTTGGAAGCTTTGGCAGAAGAAGCC
>CAZPTC010000050.1:0-11764 GCA_964589455.1 uncultured Desulfovibrionaceae bacterium
CCCACCCCTTTCAAAAAAAACTTTTTATTGCCATGCTTCTTTATAAAGAGAGGCGTGGTTTTTTTATGATGGGGGGCAGATACAAAGTGTGAAAGATTAAAGCATAGCTTAGAATGTTTCCCGATGGATTTGAGAATTGCTCCTACAGGCTCTTACCTAATACAAAAGCTTCCTTAAGCGCAGGTTTATCCTTTATATCACCAATATGCAGGTTTCCCCCTGCTATAATAGTGCCTGCATCACGCCAGGAAAGTTCCTGCATAAGCATATTGTAATAGTCTAGCACAGGTTTATTATTTTGTTCTGTATCCCCTTCTGCTGGCATAAGAAGTATGCAGTCCTTTGGCGGGTTTGCATTGCGCGCTTCTATTACTGCAAAAAGCCTGTCAAATGCTATTTTTAATATGCCTGTTATGCTCCAATAATACATGGGAGAAGCAAGCACCACTACATCTGCCTCTTCATACGCAGGGTAAATTTTGTCCATATCATCCCGCTGCGCACAGGGTTTATCTGTATGCTTGGCCCCATGCAGGCAGCCCAGGCATGGGCGTATATCCATACCACGCAAGAAAAAGTGGGTAACCGTGTGCCCGGCTTCTTCTGCACCTTTTGTAAAGGCGCGAATAAGCGCAGAAGTATTGCCGTGCTCCCGTGGGCTTCCGTTTAATATAACAATTTTCTTTGCCATGTTGTTTCCTTAAGGGTATATTTTTATCCAAAAACGCGTTGGGCGCGTTCCATATTTTCCCGCACTTTCACCTGGAAAGGGCAGTTTTCTTCGCATTGGCCGCACATAAGACAATCGCCCGCGTTTTTTTTCAAAGCAGCGTAATGTTGGCGCACAGAAGGCGGCACATTTTCCTGCATAGTAGCCATATCCAAAAACTTGGTGACTGCCGCAACATCTATATGGGCAGGGCAGGGCTGGCAGTGGTTGCAGTACATGCAGCGGCCTGTCATTTGTATTTTGCCGGCACCGCTCAGTATGGGGGCATAGTCTTTTTCTGCATCTGTTGCGCTAAGGTATGCCAAGGCTTCATGCACTTCCGCGGGGCTTGCACAGCCCACAAGCACACTGCAAACAGCCGGGCGCGTGAGGCAATAGTGGTTGCACTGGGTTACACTCATGGCTTTGCCAAAAGGAGAGGTTTCTGCTTTAAGCAGGCTGCCTGCCCCAAGAGGTTTCATAACCGTAATGCCAACACCTTCCCGCTCGCACGCGGAATACAAGGTTTGGCGCGCTGGGTCTATGCTCCAACTGGAGGCAGAAAGATCTTTAAATTCAATAAGACTGTAAATGTCTGTATCCGCTTTTTCCAAGTCATACGCTGCGTTAATGCTGAAAAGTAAGACATCAATAAGGCCGGTTTCCACAGCTTTAAGGGCAATAAGCGGGTTATGGGAGCTCATGCCAAGGTGATGGATAATGCCCTTTTGCTTGAGGGAAAGAGCGTATTCTATAATAGGGGTATTGAACACACTGGCGTAGTCTTCTTCAGAATCCACATAGTGCAGCATGCCCACATCTATGTAGTCTGTTTGCAGGCGGGCCAGTAAGTCTCCAAAGCCAGCCTTTGTTTTGGCTAAGTCGCGCGTGCGTTCGTACTGGTTGTCTTCAAATACTGTACAAAGGTGGCCTTGTATGTGCATTTTATCGCGGCGGCCTTTAAGCGCCTGCCCTATGTGGCTGCGCGTTTGTGGCTGTGGCATGAAAATATCAAGATAATTCATGCCGCCTTCTATGGCCGCATCTATAATGGCTGTAACTTCTTCCTGTGTTTTATCATTCAGCCATTCGCCGCCCAAGCCAATAATGCTTGTGGGAAAACTGAGCCGTGCAGGTTTTTTGTAAAGCATAGTACGGTTTCCTCCATGTGTTATTTTACTATTATTCTATAGTACAATGTTCTGCTGAGTCTGTATACACAATATACATAGTAATATAAGAGCCTGTGCGTTCAATAACTGCTGCGCGTATATCTGCCCATTTTGGGGTTCCATCTTTGCACTTAATGCGTACAGAAATAAAAAAATTATCTACTCCGTCTTCCTGTATGCAGCGGAATGCTTCCTGCACTTTTGGCAGATCATCTGGCCATACTGTAGCAATGTTTTTCCCTTGGCGTGCCTCTTCAATTTCTTCACGCGATGCATACCCGCTAAATTCATAAAACCACGAACCATAAAAGGTAATATCTAGAGTATCTGTAAGCTCAAAAATAGCTATACCACCTGGCATAGCAGAAAGCAAAGCTTCCAACTGCTTACGCGAGTATTGCAGTTTATTTTGCATAGCTATCATTTCTCCTACATCTGTAACAACAGAGTAGTAGATGCGTTTATCTGGCAGGCACTCTGCAAGAGAAGCATTATTGCGCACATGGCGATAGGTACCATCTTTCCCCAAAAGGCGATAAATGGGGTTGATGCTGGTTGCTCCAGCGCGCATTTCCTCCATTGCTTTTGTAATAATAGCAATATCTTCAGGGTGAACAAGAGCAAGTGGATTATGCGTTTCTATTCTACTTACTTCTTCCACGCTGTAGCCCAGAAAGCGCGAAACCCAATTATTGCAGTGTACTATTTTGGTATCTGCATCTTCATTACCCAGCGTAATAACAATAACACCACTGGGTATGGCGTTAAGCATTGTTTCAAGCTGGTTATGTGCGGCTTCTACCTGTTGTTTAAGTTGCACCACTTCTTCAACGCTGGTTTCAATGCCATAGAAAATGATTTCATTTTTTGTGCGTTCTGTCATAGTTGCATCTATCTGCATATGTGCGTATGTACCGTCTTTACGGCGCAGACGATACACAACATGTGCAGTTGTCTCATGCCCATCGCGTATTTTTTGTATGACTGCCTGTATATGAGGGAGATCATCCGGGTGAGCCATTGTTAAGGCATCTTCTTTCTGCAATTCATCTATTTCTTCTTGGGTGTAGCCAGTAAAGCGGCTTGTCCAATCATTACAGTGGATAAGTTTTACATGCTCGCCAAGTGTTATGACAAGAACACTGCCGGGGATATTATCAATAAGAGCCTCATAGGGCGTACGGTTTTGCACAACTTCTTTTGCATCTGTGAAGTCCAGCAGGGTTTGTAAAGAAAGCAGGTTAGTACCAGCGACACTGTAACTTTGTTCTGCATTTGTATCTGCATTAATAAGGTGGTAGCGGCATTTACCTGCACGTTTTGACGTATAAAGCGCAATATCTGCTATGCGGTAAAGCTTTTCAAAGGTGGTGCGGCCGCGGCCATAGGCTATGCCTATGCTGACGGAAACTGGTATTTGCTTGCTGCCCCCCATCTGCAGCTTCATAGAGTCCAGCAGTAAATCCGCCTTTTTTTTGAGAAATGCAAAAGAAAAGGCGCCTGTAAGCATAACCATAAATTCATCGCCACCTATACGCCCAACAGCATCTGTATCCCTGAATGTTTTTTGCAACACGCAAGCCACTTGACGCAGCACGGTATCGCCCATCTGGTGGCCAAGGCGGTCATTAATCTGCTTAAAGTCATCCAAGTCTATCATAAAAAGCGCGGTGTTGTTTTGCGGATCATAATCCTGCAACATTTCTGCCGCACGGTTCTCAAAGCTTTCTCTGTTTAAAACACCTGTAAGGGCATCGCGTATGTTTGTACTGGTGCGCGGTTCATACTCGTGCCTGGGGGTGTCAAGGCTGGAGTATGAAATAACAGCCATTATATCGCCAGAATAGGTGTGCCGGATCATTTCCACAGCAGAGCGCATCCAGATAAAGCCGTTTTGTATGCGCATGCGGTAGTCAAAATGGTCTTTTGTTACCCCTTCTGCAAACAGGCCCAAAAGCCGCAGGCGATTCCAAAATGCATAATACTCCTGCTCTACTGCTTCATCCAGCTTACCGTATAGGCCAAACACAGTAGCTTCTTCCAGTGTATGGGCTTGGGGCTTTGCTTGGCACTCCATTTTTTTCCATTCAAGGCGTATAATAGTATTTTGGGTAAGGTTAACTTCTGCATATAAAACAGTTTCTGCTTGCAGGCCTGCTTTAAGTAAAGAGATGGTATGATCCATAAAGCGTATGGGGTATGCTTCTATACTTTCTGCTGTAAGAACTGTGGGGGAAGCATGGGTAAAAGAAATGCCCCAGATGCCTTCTTTTTTACAAACACCTATAGTTTGCATAAGGCCACTGTGCATTTGCTTGCCACTTGGAAGTGTATTAATAACACTTACTTCGCCCAGTACAACAGCAACATCTGGGCTTAAAAAATTTATATTAAGGCTTTTTACTTCATACTGTACGGCATTTTGGTCTTCAGGGCGGTACCCGCCGCGTAAGACAAGGGTTGCCTGCTCTTTGCCAATGACAATGCCCTGTTCGCCCATACCAACACCTGTATATGGCTCTTGCAGAAGGCTTATGGCCTCCTCAAAGCGACCATGCAGGCCTGCATCTACAAAGTCAATAAAAAGCTGTCTTAGCTTTTCCTCGTCCACAGGATTTTGGTGCCCCATATTATGCTACTTCTTTTCAGCGTAAAGCTGTTACATGTACTTCCACTATATTGTATGGCAAGCCTCCATGCTTTTGCATGGGTAGGCACCATGTGTGCATACACTTTTGCGTGATTTAATGCACACTATACTGATAAAATATCTACCCAGCGTGATTGTTACAAAATATGTATGGAAAGCATACATAAAAAATTATACAATGATAACCGGCTTTATTTGTAAAATGTTTCTATTATTTTGTCAATTCTGGGCACAGAAAATAAAACCTTAAAACAGCGCTGCACCTTGCAGCGCATGGTGCCTTTGCACAGCTTTGCTTTGCCTATTGCCCTGCGGCCTTCTATGGTGTATATGGGCCGCATGTGTTTAGTATATATAGAAATATAGCATAAAAGAAGAAGAGGTATCTTGATGCAAACACCCACAAGCCCTGTGCTGTTTATACTAAGTGGCCTGCCCGGAACTGGTAAAACAACGCTTGGGCGTCAAATAGCCACTGCTTTTTCTGCTGCATACATTCGCATAGATACACTGGAGCAGGCACTTGTGGATGCAGGCCTGGTGAAATATCAATGGGATTTAGGGCCATCTGGCTATATGGCTGCCTATGCTTTGGCATCGGATAATCTGCAAATAGGCATTTCTGTAGTTGCAGATTCTGTTAATCCACTGCAAATTACGCGCGATGCATGGCGTCATGTAGCTATTGCACAGGGGGCTGACTACTTAGAAATTGAAGTTATATGCTCAGATATTGCGCTGCACAGACAAAGAGTGGAAAACCGCGTATCTGATATTCCTGGTCTTCTTCTCCCTGATTGGCAAAGCGTGATGGATAGAACATACGAGGCGTGGGATAGAGCGCATATAATTATTGATACAACTAAATTGCAGCCTGAAGAAGCTGTGAGGGAAATACTTGCGAAGTTGGGGGAGGGGAGGGAGTTTATGCGTTAGGGCAGATCGGTGCCCGTGCCTGTTTAGCCTTCATTATACGCCCGGTCAATAAGGGGTTTTGCTTTTTCAAAGTCTTCAATAGTTTTAAGTATAAGCTGTACATTACCTGTGCCATAATGGCCTATACCTGTCATATCCCTTGAATAACCATTTTCAAATAGTACACTTTGCTGATCTAAAGATAAAGACAAAACAACTTTGCTTGCTAATATTTCTACGCAGGCGATATTTTTTATTTTCTTAAAGGCAGCATAAAACTTTAATTGGTTTTCTGTTACATCATCACCCAGCGAAAGGATATAGTCTTTTAAAGATTGATATACTATTTGTAATGGTTGTGGTGCCTTTTCATAAAGTTGCGTAAATGTTTTTTGCACAAAAGCGCTTTTTCCGCCCTGTGGGGTTGTGGCAGAAGTATCTTCTGGCAAGGGTTTAACTTTGGGGGAGTTAAGGTGTTCAAAAAGGATAAGCTCTTTGCCAAATTTTTTATAACGCACAAGCTTGATATTTCGTTGCATTTGATTGACTGCGTGTTCATCAAACTTTGTAAAATCACTTGCAATACAAATAACCTGTGGCATGCTCCAGTCAATTTTGTTTGCAATGTCTGCGCCTAGTATATCCATAACAAGCAGCTTATAATCGGCTTTATGATCAAGCAACCAGTCAAGGTAAAAAAGCCCTTGATTAATAACATTTTCATTTGCAGAGCGCTTATATTCAAAGATAACTGGGCAATAATTTTCATCAAGCCCCAAGCTGTCAATTCTGCCATTTGTTATGGAAAACTCACTTTTAAGGAACGTAACGCCAAAAAAGATAGCCATATTTTGTTCAATTACGCTTTGCAATTCTTTTTCAAGTGTCACTGAGGAAGAGGGTAATTCATGTACACCACCAGACAATGAAAAGAGTTTAATATCTGCCATTTGTTGCCCCTTCTTGTCGCTACTGGTAAAAATTGCGTTACGGGATAAAAGTGTATTTTTCCACCTTGCATGGTAGAATATGTATAAAAATATGCGCAAATACGCAAGGGGAATGTGCATATCTGCTACTATAAGCAGTATTGTATATTTTGCCATAAAACGCCTTAATAAACAAAAAGGCCAAAACCCTTTTGCAAGGAGTTTTGGCCTTCTTTCGATTTCATGAAAATTGTTAGTTGGTGGAGGCGGGGAGGGATGGAATTTTAGTTGTAATATGTTGTTTTTATTTATGATAGAGGGAATGCGCAAAACATGCTGTACGGATGGTGTACGGGGGGGTATTGCAAATATATGGGAAGAATATTATAGTAAGTTAGATGATTAGAATATACTAGCGAGTATAAGAGAAGCCATATGAGTAAAAACATACTAGAACTATCCGCAAAAAGTGCAAAAGCTTTTTTGTTACGTTCTGAAAGTTATTTTACTGGGGATATTCCAAGGTACATTAACTTTAGCCCATACCTTAAAAAACTATCTAGATTTATGAAAAAAAACGCTATTGTCCATATGCACAAAGAAGCAAAAAAAATCTCTGATGTAAATTATAATCTATATATCAATAAAGATGGTAAATACGAGTGGAGAAATCTACAAATAATAAATCCTGTTATTTACATTGAATTAATCAACCTAATAACAGAGAGCAATAATTGGGAGCTATTAATTCAACGTGTTAACCAATTAAAAACTAAGAATATTTTTTGTGGAAGCATTCCAGTTATTCAGTCAAAAAACAAAAAAAATATCAAAGCAAGGCAAATATTAGAATGGTGGGAAAATATAGAACAAGCTTCAATCTTAGAATTAATGCACTTTCATTGCTTGCATATTACAGATATTGCCGATTGTTACCCCTCAATCTATACTCACACTATCCCTTGGGCTTTGCATGGAAAGACGGAAGCCAAAACTAATTGGGATGATAGTTTACTAGGCAATCAAATTGATTCGATAATTCGAAGTATGCAGTATGGGCAAACGAATGGCATTCCCCAAGGCTCTATTGTTATGGATTTAATTGCAGAACTCATTCTCGCATATGCTGATTATGAACTTGCTCAAATTTTAGATAAGCAATCATTTAAATATAAAATCCTTAGATATCGTGATGATTATAGGATATTTACAAAAAATAAACAAGATGGCGAGATTATTGTTCGAGAACTTTCCCAAATATTACTCTCATTAAATTTAAAACTAAATTCTCAAAAAACAATTTCATCCGATAACATCTTACTGAATTCAATAAAAAAAGATAAAATTCAAAAAATCCGCTACGGAATTGTCGATACAAACTATTCAGTGCAAGCACAACTTTTACAGGTGTATTACTTTACTTTAGAAAATCCAAATTCAAATCAAGTTAAAAAAGACTTATTCAAGCTTAATGAAATAATTGATAAAAACAAAAAAAATAGTATTAAAATGTCTTCTGAAGATGTTTTAATTAGTATCGTGGTGCAGTTAGCATTTCAGAACCCGAACCTTTATCCTAATTGCATACAATTATTAAGCACTCTCTTTCGAGGGAAAGACAGGCAAGATATTAAAGCAATTATAGATAATATCACTAAAAAATTTAAAACTGTTCCTTATCACTGCCTGTTTGAAATTTGGTTACAGCGGATAATATTGCCTTACTTCAAAAAGAAATCATATAATGATAAGTTATGTATGATTATTTCAGCTTACATTAATAATACCAAGTCAGACTCTTTATGGAATTTTGATTGGCTAAATGTTAATAATAAGCTAAAAAAAGTTGCAACAGCAATAACTTTTATTGATAAAAAAGAAATAGAAAAACTACCCAATATTGTAGCGGACGCAGAAATCAACATTTTCAGCTATTATTATTGAGTTTCTAATGGCTTTCCTCTTGAAAGCACCTTTCAAATGCTCCCAAGAGGAAAGTATTTCTTTTTGCTACCTGCATACCGAGTATGCAAAAATATTAAAGACGGCAAAACTAAGGCGACACCGACACTTAATAAAACAGAGTACGTCACCAGTCTTTCTGTCGTAAGTGCGCATAAAGCATAGTATTTTCTTGCGACTTTTGCTGAATTTTTTGGAGTATCTGCTCTAGCTGCCTACTCACGCTTCGCACTGCCTCGCGGGATAATCCAGAACGTCTTGGCTGGCTTCCTTTACCGAGAGTGAGGCTTGTTCTATCGTGACTTCATGCTTGTAAGGGCTTTGAGTAACTCCTCTGTACCTTGCCATTGCCGGAAACATTACGGATTTCAACGTCTGTAAGCGACATGGGGGCAACTCCTCCGGGGGTGTCACTGGCGGCGAAAACTGCCCCCAAAGTTGCCCCCGTTTTGGTGTCGATGTCGCTGGTTTCATCACGAGAAACCCGGACTAACCAGCAAGCAAACCTTACGGTATTCTTGGCTTACTGGTCAATCCGGGTTCTATAAAAATTGTTAGTTGGTGGAGGCGGGGGCCACCTAAACATATATTTAATATACTGTAATTGCATGAATAAATAATCATTATGTATAAAGTTACTCAAGTTCGTACTCAAGCAGCAAATTTCATCACTTCGATAGCGTAGCGGGGAATCGAATTCGATTCCCCGATGGGTGCGATCGGAAAGTTTTAAGTTGCCCTAAGGAAAAATCAAGTGTAGTAAATTACTAACTTACTAAACTACTAACATTTTAGAGGCAATATGAAAATACCTACTAATCTCAAGCATAAACCTGTTGTCTGTGCCGAAGACTATTGCAAAATTGACGGAAAATATGCCGACAAAACTGACGCCCAGGGCTTGTCCCTTGGCTTGGCGCAATGGAATGATCGCGGCAACGTGGATATTTCTGCAAAGATATGGCGGCACAGCGGCGAAAAATGGTCTCGTCAGTCAGAAGAGATGCCCATACACAGAGTGCTGGATTTGGCAATCATGATTTGCAACACCTATGCTTATTTTAAAGAAGCTTACCGGATTCCTGGATTATTTGATCCCAATAATCCGACAATAAGCGCCATTGAGCTGCAAGGAGCGAAAAGCGCGCTGGATATTTGTACGGATAATCCTATGATTGAAGGTGATATTCAGCTTTTTGCCCAGGCACTCAACAATGAAGATGAGCGTTTAGGTGAGCGTTTTCATGCTTTGGCTGCGGCCCTACGCAACGCTGGATACTAACCACATAAGCAGCCTTGCTGTTTCATTTTACATAATGTATGCTCATCACACACTAAAGAATACATTCGAATATGCAAGGAGTATCTATGCAGCCTGCAACCACCACCGTTCGCCTTGATCCGGAAGTTCGGGAACGCCTTGACTCGATGGCAGCCCAGATGGACAGACCCCGCGCCTGGATCATCAAGGAGGCCGTGAACCAGTACCTTGAGCGCGAAGCGTGGTACAGGGCGGAAGTACAAAAAGGTATTGATGCCGCCGAGGCTGGGCGAGTTATCAGCCATGAGGACATGGGGAGGCGGCTCAAGGCCAGAGGCTTCAATGTCGCTTCATAAACCCTTACCTCTTGAGTGGACGGAACCCGCAGCAGAAGACATTGATGGTATCATTGATTATCTGTGCGGCGAAAGTCTGCCCTTTGAAACCGTTGCAGACTATGTGAAACGCATCTACGCGGCCCCAGAAGCCCTTTCCACATTGCCTGGGGCAGGCAAACCGGGAAGAATGGCAGGCACCAGAGAGTGGCTGGTGACTGGTACGCCCTATGCGCTTATTTATCGTGTTTTGCCTGACAGAATACAAGTTTTGCGAGTTATGCACGGTCGCAGGCTATTCCCCGACTGATCTTTTTTAAGGCAATCCATCAGGGCGTCACACTTCTTGCAGCCGCGACATCTTCCTTACGGTGTCGCTCGCAAGAAGTGCGCCGCCCTTTTTTATGCACCATCGGCATGGTGAAGGCCTTCGCACAAAAATTTTATTTTCCATTTTACTACCGGACATGTTTGAACTGTAATAGACATGTTTGGACTATGTAAACCGGAACTTGTTTCCGTTATTTTCATATAATTCTATCCACATATACAAACTCGCACTGGACAATGCACGCCTTTTGTGATGTTGTCGAGACGTCAACAGACCCGAAAGCCTCGCGCTTCAAAAACTGAGCAAGCCAAGAGCTTCTTTGACCCGGTGTCCAAGGAAGCTCTTTTTTTGTTCTTTTTAATCGCGAGGTTTTGTTATGACACACAATCAATCCCCCATCCCCACCTACGGCTTTCTGCGTCTCCCTCAAATTCTGGCAATATTCCCCATCAGCAGAAGCGCATGGTGGGCGGGCTGCAAGAGCGGGCGCTATCCCAAGCCCGTAAAGCTTGGCCCCCGCACAACGGTATGGAGAGCTGAGGATATTGCGGCTTTTGCCCAAAGCCTTGGCAGCCAGGAGGTGGGCAATGGCTGACACCTTGCACACCTTCCGGGAAATATTGAGCGACAAGGGCTTGATGCCGCCTGAAATCCTTGCGGACGGCAAACTGCACCGCTGCCCCACCACAGCCAAGCCACACAAGCACAACGGGGCATATATCGCCCATCTTGATGCTCCGGCAACGCTATGGTGGTGTAATTGGGAGAACGGCGAACAGGGTACGTTCACCGAGTCCGAGGAAAGAACGCTTTCGCCAAATGAACGAGAGGCTTTACAGCGGCGTATGGCCGCTATGAAACAGCAGCGCGAAGCTGAATTTGCAGAGCGGCAGGCGGCAGCGGCTCAAAAAGCCCAGCACGAGCTGGGTACTGCTTTGCCTTGCTCTCAAGAGCATCCTTACTTGCAGCGTAAGGGCATCCCCGCTTTTGCTGACATACGTCAGGATCAGCACGGCATATTGCTTATTCCTGTGATGGATGCTTCGGGCAATGTGCAAAGCCTGCAGCACATATCCCCGGACGGAGAAAAACGCTTTCTCACTGGCGGAAAAATCCACGGCGGGCATTACGTCTTCCATGCAAAGCAGGGGAAGCCGGAAAAGCCGCTTGTCATCTGCGAAGGCTTTGCCACCGGAGCCAGCATTCATCTTGCCTATGAAGGCACGGTGTATGTGGCCTTTTCGGCTAACAATCTGCCCGTGGTGGCAGGCATTGCGCGGGGCCTCTTTCCCGACAGAACAATACTCATCTGCGGTGATGATGACGAAACGGGCCGCAGCAAGGGGCAGGAGGCCGCGCACACGGCACAAGCCCGCCTTGTTCTGCCTGCTTTCCACACGGGCAAGGGCAAAGACTTCAACGACCTGCACCAGGGCGAAGGCTTGCAGGAAGTCCGCCGCCAGTTGGAAGCAGCAGAACATCCCCACACCTCTGATCACA
>CAZPTC010000051.1:0-11657 GCA_964589455.1 uncultured Desulfovibrionaceae bacterium
AATAGGTGCGGCTTTGCCGCGCCGTTAAATGACCGAATGCCGTGCCTTTCCGCCCAGTGACAAAGGAACTGGTGGGCGGCGCAAACACCCGCAGGGGGTTTGTCATCAGTCTGGGGTGCTCATCGCAGATGAGCACTTGCCTTATCTGAAACCCCGGCCTTGCCCGGGGTTTTCTGTTACATTTGCTCAGCAAGTTTAAGGGCTCTGTCTACAGCAAGATCCATATTGTAATATTTGTAATCCCCAAGGCGGCCAAGGAAAAAGACATCTGTTTCTTTTTTGGCTTCCTCTAAATATTTGGCATAAAGGGCGGCATTGGCGGGGTTTTCAATGGGGTAATAGCGTTCGTTTTGGCCAAGCACAAAGGGCTGGGGGTACTCAATGGATATAATGGTTTTGTCAGATTTTTCAGAAAGAAAATATTTGTGTTCACAAATACGGGTAAAGTCGTAATTATTGGGGTAATTGGTGACAACAGTATTTTGGAAATACTCCATATTTTTTTCTTGGATATCAAAGTGTAGGCTTCTGTACGGTAATTCCCCAAAGGTATAGCCAAAAAATTCATCAATAGCGCCCGTAAAGAACAGGCGATCACATGGGGCAGAGCTTTGTATTTCTGCGTACTCGGTATTAAGTTGCACGGTGATATTGGGGTGCGCAAGGATATTTTCCACCATTTTGGTGTAGCCTTTAGCGGGTATGCCCTGGTATGTATCTTGGAAGTAACCGCTATCGCGGCTGACAAGTACAGGCACGCGCGCGGTGACTGTAGGGTCAATTTCTTCTGGGGTAAGGCCCCATTGTTTCATGGTGTAGTATTTGAAGACTTTTTCGTACACAAACTCAGCAAGAAAGGCTAAATCTGGGTCTTCGGCTGTTTTAAGCTCTAAAATAGAAACTTTTTTATTGTATCCGTATTGCGCAATAAGCTTTTGCTCCAACTTTTCTGCCAAAAAGCGGGGGAAAACTTCATGCAGGGTATTAAGGTTAAAAGGCAGGGTGGCCTTAATATTGTCTATAACAACATTGGGCTTAAGGGTAAAATAATGCCATTGTGTGAAGCGGCTCAGGTAGTCCCATACAGGTTTATTGTTGGTATGGAAAATATGCGGGCCATATTGATGCACTGTAATGCCCGTGTGCATATCTTTATAGTCATAACAATTACCGGCAACATGGCTGCGCTTGTCAATAATAAGCACCTTCTGGCCCTTACTGGCAAGGCGTTCTGCAATAATAGCACCAGATAATCCACAGCCTACAATAAGATTTTGTATAGACATAAAGGTTTCCTCTATTCTATTTTTTATAATGGTAGCGGCATTGCGCAATTATTAACGTCTCAGTATCGCCATCCCATTTATACACAAGCCTATGTTCCTCATCAATTTGGCGTGACCAATATCCGGAAAAATCAAAGCGTAAAGGTTCTGGTTTGCCTTCACCTGCAAAAGGTGTACGCAAAGTCGCAAGAATAAGCTTGTTGATACGGGTCAGCTTTTTCTTGTCATTGCTCTGCCAGTAAAGATAATCTTTCCAAGCTGTTTCTTCCCATTTGAGAGATCCCATTATTCTTCACCAGTGAAAATGAGATCATGGGCTTCCAGCTTTCCCTCTTCAATATTCCGGATACTTTGAAAAAGGTGTTCGGCATTAGCCCTGTTTGCCAAAAGATATTCTGTTTCCTGCATCGCATTATAGTGTTTAAGCGACATAAGAACAACAGGTTCACTTTTTTGTCGCGTGATAATAACAAGGGATTGATTGTCACTTACACTATCCATAAGTGACGCAAGGTTTTGGCGGGCTTCTGAGTAATTAACAGCATCTAGCATACATAACTCCTGTACTAGTATATGTACAGATACTAGTACAAGTTTTACAAAGGGTCAAGCCTACGCCTTTTTATAAAATGTTGTGTAGGCTTCTTTTGTGGCAAAAAGGTCTGGCACACTGAGAAGCTCAAAGGGGCTGTGCATAGAAAGCACACAAGGCCCAAGGTCAATAACATCCATACCATAGGCCGCCAGGTATAAGGCCACAGTGCCGCCCCCGCCCTGGTCTACTTTGCCAAGTTCTGCCATTTGCCATGGTACTTTGTGGCTGTTGAAAAGATGGCGCAAAAAGGCCACATATTCCGCGTGGGCATCATTAGCCCCGTATTTGCCGCGCGAACCCGTGAATTTGGAGAATACCGGCCCAAAGCCCATAGAGGCGGCGTTTTGTTTTTCGTGCAATTCTTGGAAATCCGGGTCAATGGGCGCATGCACATCGCCAGACAAAGCCTTTGTTTTCAGCCAGATATCGCGCAAGGGGGTTTGAGGGGCAAAATTTTCTGCGGCTTCTTCCATGCAGTATTCCAAAAAGCGCCCGCTGGCCCCAGTTGTGCTCTCAGAACCTGTTTCCTCTTTATCCCAAAGAATAAGGGCTGTTGTATGCTCTGGCTTATCCGCTTCTAAAAATGCGGCAAGGGCTGCGTAAACGCAGGCGCGGTCATCCTGCCCATAGCCGCCAATAAGGGCATTATCCAGCCCCACAAAATGCGCGGGGCCAGAAGGCACAATTTGCAATTCTGCAGAAAACAGGTCTTCTTCCACAATATTGTAGTGTGTGTGCAGAATTTCCAATAAATGGGCTTTTACAGGGTCTTTGGGGGCATCTGCCTCTTTTTTGCCTTTTTTAGAAGCAACAGGCTCGTGCCCAAAAAGAATATTCAGTTTTTCCGCCTCAAATGCGTCGGACACAGTTTGGGTATTCTGCTTTTGTGCAAGGTGGGGCAAAAGGTCTGCAATGGTGAACACGGGGTCTTCTTCCCCCAGAACAAGCGGTATACTTTTGCCATCTTGCTTGATAACAACGCCATGCAGGGCAAGAGGGCGCGCCAGCCATTGGTATTTGCGTATCCCGCCGTAATAATGGGTTTTGGCCTGCACAAACTGGGTCTGTTCCAAAAAGGGGTGCTGCTTTAAATCTAAACGCGGGGTATCTGCGTGGGCAGAAATAAGGCGCACCCCTTCTGCCATGCTTTTTTTACCTTTGCGTATGGCAAAAAGCGCTTTGCCATGCAAAGTGCGGTACATTTTACCAGCACTGGCAGAAGCAAAATTTTGGCTGAACCCCGCGCCCTGCAGGGCTGCCTGGCAAAACTGTATAGTTTCCCGCTCTGTTTTACAGGCAGAAAGAAAGGCTTTGTATTCCTCTGCAAAGGTTTGCATGGCGGATTTTTTAGAGGCATACACTTCCCAGGCAGAAGTTGGGGTATAGAGTGTTTCTGGCATTGGAGTCTTCCTTTACATAGTAGAATATGCGCGCAAAGGGCGGGCACAGTTAAAAAGGCGGAATAAAAAGGCGGTGTATAGCAGGCAGAAGAAAAGCACAAAAGAGCAGTTAGAGCGCGGTGCCAAGACTGCCTGCAAAAAGCTCCACAATCACAGGGGTATCTTCCACATCTAAGGTGCGGGGGTCAAGTAAAAAAGCGTTTTGCTCCACGCGACCCACAAGAGCAGGACGCGAAGCCAAAAGTTCTGCGCGTAAAGCCGCCACTTCCCGCAAGGTAGGTTCAACAGCTACAAGCCAGGTGGGCATGCCGTGTTCTGGGAAAGAACCGCCCCCCACGCGGGAAAAACCCGGCACAAGTGTAATATGGGCCACTTCTGGCGCAATGCCTTTTTTAAGGGCGCGGGAAAGGGCAGAGGCGCGTTTTTTCAATTCTGCTTCCGGCATAGTGATGCGGTGCAGTGTGGGCACATTTTGCAAGGCTTTTTCTGGCTCTGCGTATAAGCGCAATGTGGCTTCCAGCGCGGCAAGGGTCATTTTATCGCAGCGTAGCGCCCGCATAAGCTGGTCTGAGCGAATTTTTTCAATATACGCTTTTTTGCCGGCAATAATGCCAGCCTGTGGGCCACCCAGCACTTTATCCCCAGAAAAGGTGACAATATCCGCCCCTGCTGCCAGCACGGCACCTGCTGTGGGTTCATACGGCAGGCCATAAGGGGTAAGGTCTAAAAGGCTGCCACTGCCCAAGTCTTCCAAAAGGGGCAGACCATGCGCGTGGGCAAATGCCGCCATTTCTTCCACTGGCACATCAGAGGTAAAGCCGATAATGCGGTAATTAGAGGTATGCACCCGTAAAAGAGCACGGGTGTTTTCATTAAGCCCATTTTCGTAATCTTTAAGGTGGGTGCGATTGGTTGTGCCCACTTCCTTAAGTTTGGCCCCGCTTTTTTCGCATACATCCGGTATGCGGAAAGAGCCGCCAATTTCCACAAGCTGCCCGCGGGAAACCAGCACTTCCCCACCAGCGCAAAGCGCACTGAGGGTAAGCAAAACGGCTGCCGCGTTATTATTGACAGCAAGCGCTGCCTCTGCACCCGTAAGGTGGCAGATAAGGTCTTCCACTAAATGGTGGCGGCTGCCACGCTCCCCAGTATCCAAATCAAATTCCAAATTATTATAGCTGGATGCAGCAAGCTGAACAGCCTGCTGCGCTTCTTTGGCAAGAAGCGAACGCCCTAAATTGGTGTGTATAACCACACCGGTTGCGTTTATAACCTTACGGAAGCGAGGTGCCATAGCTTCTACCATAAATTCTATTAATTCCCTTGCAAGGCTGTCCATAGCCAGCTCCCGTTCTTCCCGTATTTCGCCTTTGCGTATGCGGCTGCGGGCCATATCCAAAAAGCGGTTAATAGCCGCGCGCGCAAGTGGACGCGGGGAGCATAATTCTACAGGAAGAATAGAAAAGCATTCATCCACAGAAGGTAAAAAGCGGAAAAGCGAAGCGTCCATATTAAAACCTCAAATATTGCGGGTAGAGCGTAAAAAATTCCGCAAGTAAATACAGAGAGCCACAAACAAGCACAGGTTCCCCGCATGTTCTGGCTTTTTGCAGGGCACTGGCCACATCTGGCACAGGTGTACATACAAAATCCAAAGGCGCAAGTAAAGCCGCCAAATCTTCCGGCTTTGCCGCCCTGTGATTATCTGCAAGTACAGGTAAATAAACGGGCAAAGAACCAGGCACATAACCAGACCCATTGGGCAAAACCGCCATGCTTCCCAAAAGCTGCACAATGCCTTCCATATCTTTATCTGCCATGCAGGTAAAAACAAGAGCCTTTGGGTGTACATTTTCTGCCTGTAATGCCTGTAAAAGCGCTTTTACACCATGCGGGTTATGCCCACCATCCAATATATACGGCCCCGCAAACTGGAAGCGCCCGGGGATAAACGCCTTTTGCAGGCCAAAGTTTTGCTCTGCCGCAGTGGTGTGCCAGTGCAGTACCGCGCAAAGTTGCTGCCACATACCCAGGGCATTGGCCGCATTTTCCTTTTGGAATGCGCCTTTTAAGCGCCAATTTTCCGTATCCAGAGGCATATATGCAGAAAAAAGAAGGGGAACCCCCATAGCCTTTGCCTGCGCCATAAGTATGGCCTGCACACTGGCTGTCTGCTCTGCGCTTACCGCCACTTTCACGCCTTCGCGCATGGCATGGGCTTTATCTTTGGCAATATCTTCCAAAGTTGGGCCAAGAGTGGCCGCATGGTCCATATCTATGGGTGTAAAACACACAAATATGCCCTGCGGGGAAAATAAGGCGCTTGTGGCGTCGTGCCAGGCACCAAGGCCTGCTTCTATAACCGCAAGATCCGGCTTTTTTTCTGCAATGGCCTGCGCTGCCACCACAGTGACCAGCTCAAAGTACGTTAAATCCGGCACGGCACACAGGGCTTTTTCTGCCCAGATAGGGCATTCTTCTGCCTGGATAAGGCTATGGCCACTTGGGCTTTCTATGCGCAAACGCTCTGTTACATCTACAAAATGGGGGGAGGTAAAAAGCGCGCTTGTTTTCCCATGCGCAAGTGCCAATGCATGCAAAAAGGCGCTGGTGGAACCTTTGCCATTTGTGCCCACCACATGGAGAATAGGGCAGGGCAAGGCCGTAATACCAAGTGCCTGCAAAGCTTCTTCCATGCGGGTAAGGCGTAAGTCCATGTGGAACATGCCACGCGCCTGTAAAAAGCCTTGCAAATCCGCAAGAGTGCGTAAAGGCCGCCACTTTTCAGCGGCATCCGCCCTTGCTGGCATCCCAGCTTTTCCCCGCGCTACTTGCATGCTTATGCCTGCGTTATCGTCTCCGCCTGCCCCAGACTGGCTCATGCCGCGCCCTTTACCTTTTGCACGCGCGCCCGCAGCCAGTTAAGCCACGCATCTATGCCTTCCCCTGTTCTGCAGGAAAGATGGAACACAGGCAAGCCCGCATTTAACGCTCTGGCGTGTTTTTCCGCCTTTTGGGTGTCAAAATCCACATAGGGCAATAAGTCTATTTTATTCAAAAGCATGGCACTGGAAAGTTGGAAAAGAAGCGGGTATTTTTCCGGCTTGTCATCCCCTTCTGTCACACTGAGCAGGGCAATTTTTGCCTCTTCCCCGCAGTCAAATTCCACAGGGCACACCAGATTTCCCACATTTTCTATAAATATAATATCCAGCGCATCCAAATTGAGCTCTGCAAGGGCTTTTTCCACCATAAAGGCGTCTAAATGGCAACCGCCATCTGTATTTATTTGCACGGCTTTTGCCCCTGTGGCCGCCACGCGCCTTGCATCATTGTCTGTTTGCAAGTCGCCCTCTATCACAGCCATACGGTACTCTGGCGCAAGAGCTGTAAGCGTTTTTTCCAGCACACTTGTTTTGCCAGAACCAGGCGAACTTATTAAATTCAGCACCAGCAGCTTTTTTTGGGCAAAAAGCGCCTTTAATTCCTTCGCTTTTCCTTTATTTTTTTCAAAAAGACTTTGGCCTACTGCTATTTCCATTTATTCCTCAGCTTCTTTAGCTTCCAGATGATCCAAAAAAACATCTGTCCCATTATCCAATGAATAGGGCGTATTTTCCCCGCAATGGGGGCATGGCGCAAAAAAGCTGTGCGCATTTTCCGGCGCAAATGTTTGCCCGCAATGCAGGCAACGCACCATGGCTTTTTCTTCCACAAGCTCCATAACCGCGCCTTCATGCCGGGTGCCCTGGGTTATGGCCTCAAAAGCAAACTGCATGGCATCCGGCACCACATTGGATAAACTGCCATAACGCACACGCAATTTTGTAAGCACAAGCGGCTGGCCGCCCGGCTTTTGATGCTGCGCCAGGTTTTCCTCTGCCAATTCCATCATCTGGGTAATAAGCGACATTTCATGCATGGAAGCAGCTTCGCATAAAACAGCCCCGGCGTCCAGTGGGGGACTTGCTTCTTTCCGTATTCCCCACCCCTCTCAAAGGCTTGCACTTTTGCCTAAGAACTGTCAAAATGCCCGAATAAAGGACATGCCTTCTGGCAGTATTACCCCATACCTAAATTACACACCTACACAAAAACGGAGCTTCTATGACAGTTCTTGACTTTATCGGCAATACCCCCCTTCTGCACCTTGAACGTGTTTCCCGCATGCTTGGTGCCAATATCTACGTTAAATGGGAAGCCAGCAACCCCGGCGGCTCCATTAAAGACCGCGTTGCCAAAGGCTACATTGACCACGCCATGAAAGTTGGCGAACTTACCAATGGCGGCTGTATTGTAGAAGCCACCAGCGGCAACTTAGGTATTGGCCTTGCCCTGCTTTGCACAAAACTGGATATTCGCCTTATTCTTACCATGCCCGCAACAGTCAGCCGCGAACGCATCACCCTTCTGCGCGCTATGGGTGCAGAAGTGATGATTACCCCACCAGAAGAAGGCATGGCGGGTGCCCTTGCTAAAGCCGAATTCCTAAACGAAGATATTTGGGGCTCCTTTAGACCCAACCAGTTCGTCAACCCCATTGGCCCCAAAGTTCACTACGAAACCACAGGCCCTGAAATTTTAGAAGCCGCCAAACTCCAAGGTTTCCACGTAGACGCCTTTGTGGCTGGCGTTGGCTCCGGTGCCACCGTTTCCGGCGTGGGCAAATGCCTGAAAGAAGCTGACCCCACAACCTTTATTGCCGCCATTGAACCTAAAGAATCCCCCGTGCTCTCAGGCGGCCAAGCCGCCCCCCACGGCATCCAGGGCATTGGCACAAACTTTATCCCCAGCGTGTACGACGCATCCGTTGTGAACGAAGTCTTGCAAGTTTCTACACAGGAAGCTATTAAAGCCGCCAAACGTATGCTTGGTATGGAGGCCATTAACGCAGGTATTTCTTCTGGCGCTAACCTGCACGGTGCCCTGCTGCTTGCCCAGCGCCCAGAATTTAAAGGCAAAAATATTGTCACTATTGCCTGCGATACTGGCGAACGCTACCTCTCTACCGCCCTCTTTGAAGGCTACTTCTCCGTCGCCGGGTAGGGAATATTTGGGGGAAGGGAAAACTTTTTTGTGAACAAAAAAGTTTTCCCTTCCCCCAAACCCCCATCCCTTTCAAAAAAAACTTTATGTGTTTGTGAGAAGATTGTTTTTGTGTTGCGCCTTATCTCCCATAAGATGAAGAATTGGCGCTATACCAGGAGAAGGCCATGAAAGAACTTACCAGTATCACCCCAGTACGCATGGCGGGTATTGACGCCATTGTAGACGCACTTTGCGCCCCGGAAGCCTTGGAAGGTGTTCTGCCTGCCGCAACCTGCGGCCCCAATGAACCCATGCCTTCTGTGGAAAAATTGGAAGAAATTATGGAGCGCTTAAAGGCGGTTCTTTTCCCTGGCTTTTTCGGCTCTTCCCGCATACACCCAGAATCTTTGCGCTACCATGTTTCCGCCAACTTAGATTCCATTTACAGGTTACTTGCCGAACAAATCCGCCGCGGTGGCTGCTTTGCCTGCGCAGAATACGCCTTTGACTGCCGCGGCTGCGGCGTTGCCTCTATGGAAATGGCCATGCGCTTTATGGATACCTTGCCCAAAATCCGCGCCCTGCTCCTTACAGACGCAAAAGCTGCCTACGAAGGCGACCCCGCCGCCACCAGCCCCGGAGAAACCATTTTTTGCTACCCCTCCATGCTGGCTATGATTCACCATAGAATAGCCCACGAACTTTATAAACTGAAAGTACCCGTTATTCCCCGTATTATAGCAGAAATGGCCCACTCCCGCACTGGTATAGATATTCACCCGGGTGCCACCATTGGCGAAGAATTTTTTATTGACCACGGCACAGGCGTGGTTATTGGCGAAACCTGCATCATTGGCAAAGGCTGCCGCCTGTACCAGGGCGTTACCCTTGGCGCCCTTTCCTTTGCTAAAGGAGAAGACGGCGTTTTGGTAAAAGGCATAGACCGCCACCCCATTTTAGAAGATAATATTACCGTCTACGCAGGGGCCTCCATACTTGGCCGCATCACCATTGGCAAAGGCGCTGTTATTGGCGGCAATGTGTGGCTTACCCACAGTGTGCCCCCCGGCGAAAGACTTGTCCAGCGCCAAGGCACTGCCGCTAAAGCACAGCCAGATGATAAACTGAAAGGGAATACCAGCCCAGAAGGGTAAAAATACTGGTGCTTAGCGCCGCCTGTTCGCTCTTCCGGTCGCTTGTTGCCTTTCGCAACAAGCTCCATAAACGCGCGGTTTACCGCGCGTTTATATTTAAGCCCTTGAAATGAATAAGCCCTAAACAGGCATTTTTGGGCAAAAACAGGAAGAGTTATGA
Organism: uncultured Desulfovibrionaceae bacterium; assembly: GCA_964589455.1. GTDB lineage: Bacteria > Desulfobacterota > Desulfovibrionia > Desulfovibrionales > Desulfovibrionaceae > CAZPTC01. Next base: position 9,624 of record CAZPTC010000051.1, read on the forward strand.
GGGAATTTTTCCTATGCAATCTGCCTTAGGCAACGTACCCCAAAAAACACGCTTTTTTTATCTGCAACCGCTATGGCCTGCTATTGCTTGCTTCTCTAAAAATAACATCCAAATAGCCTGCTTTTTTCTGGAAAATTTTGGCATAAAATGGTAGCTTGAGGAAGTACTGATAAAGAAACGGCAAAATCCATAATTGAGAAAATAAGAGAAAATTTATGAAAAATGGAGAAAACAAAAATTATCTTTGTGGAAAACTAAATGCAAGCTTGGGAAGAAATAAGACGCCTCAGGAAAAAGTCCTGTTGCTTCGGGTATCTGGGCTTTGCACCATAAAAACCCCAATTTACAAAATAGCAATATATTCAAGCATATTATAAATAATAGCCATTGGGGAATACCCAAGGCTACAGGAAGCAAATGCGGGGTATTCCCTTGTGGTAAAAAGCCTGTGGCTGGGGTATACACACTCCCATGAACGCAAGCTGGTCACAACTTCTTCTCATCCTACAAAAATTTCTTCCGGAAGGGGATATCCGCCTTTGGGTGGAACCTCTGCAGGCAGAATTTATCCCTTTGGATGATCCACGGGTCCTTGCGTATACCCAAAACCTTGCCGCCTCTGGCCAAGCACCCAGCCAGGCCCCGGCTTCTGCACCTGCTGCCCCGCTTTTTCTGCTTCTTACGGCCCCGCACTCTTTTGCTGCCAAGCGTGCAGAGCGCTGCATATCCCAAATTCTTTTAGCCGCCGCAGAGCTTATGGGCTATGCCCCCAAATACGCCATACAATCAGCCACGCCTTCTGCAAGCCCTGCCCCTGCCGGCCCAAAGCCCATTACCAAGCAGGAATTAGTACACATGCTGCCTTCTGCCCCCGCGGTGCTTGCCACTTCCAGCCAGCTTACCCTGCCTGTTGCCTTGCCGCAAGTTACCCTTACGCGGCCTGTTTGGCGCCATTCCTTTGAAAATTTTGTGGTCGGCCCCTGTAATGAACTAGCGCACGCCGCTGCCCGCAATATCCTTATGGAAAAATACCCTGTGGATATGCTTTTTTTATGCTCTGCCTCTGGCCTTGGGAAAACCCACCTTTCCCACGCTGTTGGCACTGCCCTTTCTCAAGAAGCCGCCAAAAACCACAAACGTATTGAATACCTTTCTGCTGAAGAATTTACCTCCCTCTTTGTCCATGCCAGCAAATACGGCGAAATGGCCCGCTTTAAAGAGCGCTTCCGCATCCTCGACATGCTTATTTTGGAAGATGTGCACCTTTTGCGCGGCAAAGGCAAAACCCAGGAAGAACTGCTTGCCACCATGAATGCCCTGCAAAGCCGCGGCGGGCGCGTGCTGCTTACCAGCTCCTTTGCCCCGCGCGAACTTTCCGGCCTTGACAGCCAGCTTGTTTCCCGCTTTTCCTCCGGCCTTATCGCCCCTATGGAAAAGCCAAACAAAGACACCCGCTGCCATATTCTTATGGAAAAAGCCCGCCAGCAACACATTGCCCTGCCCCCCCAAGTTGCCGAACTTTTCGCCAGCCGCGTAGAGTCCGACATCCGTATGCTGGAATCCTGCCTGCATACCGTTATGCTGCGCTCCCAAGTATCCGGCTCTCCCATCAGCGAAGAAATGGCTCTGGATGTCCTGCATACCCTGGCCTGCAACGATACCTCCCTCTCCCTTGATGCCCTGCTGGATAACCTGTGCAAAAGCTTTGCCCTTACACCCGGCCAGCTTGCCTCTAAATCCCGCAGGCAAGACCTTGTAGACGCCCGTAATACCGCCTTCTACCTTATGCGCAAACATTCTTCTCTCACTCTTGAGGAAATTGGCGCAAAATTTGGGCGCAAGCACTCCACTGTTATCAAAGGCATTTCCGCCATAGAACGCGAAATTTCTCGGCAGTCCTCCCAGGGCCACCGCTTTGAACACGCCATTTCCCTTATCGAAAAAAACTCCCGCCGCGTGTAGGAAGAATGAGGAGAGTGTTGGGGGGGATAATCCCCCCCAAACCCCCTTATTGCCGTGAGGAAGGCGGCTTGA